>CAZZLF010000044.1:0-9145 GCA_964654965.1 uncultured Bdellovibrio sp. | reverse complement strand
TTATTTTGGTTGGTTATTATGCGTTGGTTCCGATAGTTAAAGGCCCTGTTCCTTTGAAAGAAACTGAGTAAGTAACTGGGTTCTCCATATCAGCAGTCATGTCTACACTCTCAATGAAAGCAGATCCTGAATAGATAGTATCACCTGTAACTGGAGTTATACCACCAACTGTAGAGTTATCTACTGTAGTGAATTTAACTGTAACTGCAGCTCTAGCGATTGCTAAGTTGTTTAATTCAGTTGTGCTAACATAAGAAGCAACTGAACCAGGTACTACTGTAGCTAAACCATCTGTTGTTAAAGACCAAGACTTTTGTCCACCGATTTCATCTGCCCAACCTAAACTTTGTTTAGTAGAAGCATCAGGAGTGTCGATTGCCAATTTTAAAGAACAAGAAGTAGCATATCCTATTACTTCTGATCCAATTAGAACTACCAAAGAAGTTCCGTTAAACACACTTGTTGTTGCCATTTTATTTTATTTTTCTTTATGTTAATTGATTTACAAAATGTTCCATTGTTATCACTCTACGAAAAACATAAGCCTCATTTACATAATCAAAGGTAGCAATATTATTACCAACATTGCATGTAACTATTTTAAAATCAGGTTCTGTATTTGGGTAATTTGGAGGTCTTGTGCCAATAATTTGCATTAATTCATTAGCATAAGTATCTACTGTTTTTTGACCAACTTCCCCTGCTTTAAAAGTTCTATAAACTATGTCAAATTGAATAGTAACATCAAAGGCATAGCTTTGTTTATTACTATTACTTGCTTGTGTCTGACTGCTAATAATTAAATAAGGTGGTTCTACAGTGTCAGGTGCTATGGTATCATAAACCCCTAATGAGTAAGAAGCCGATGTAAGCTTATCATAATAAGCCTTCCTTAGTGCATATCCGCAGTCCTTCATTTTGGTACAAATTTAATGAAATATATTTATATCCTAATTTTCTTAATCTTATTCACCATCTTGCCTAAAACCTCGCTATATGAGTTAAACATAAATGGTCTATAAGGCATTCCAATAAACTTTTTGTTTTTCTTAAATGTGAAAGCATAAGTTTCCAAATCATTCATATTTATGTTTGGATATACTGGTATACCAAAACCCATATCTCCTGTACCAAATTCAACATAAGGTGCATAACGAGCATTAGCATATACTGTTGCACCAATATTTTCTTGATACATTGTATATCCAATTGATTGTTTTAGATGTCCAGTTTTATATGGAACTTTTGCCTTAGCAGCATTAGAAATTTCTTTAACAGAATCATTAATAATAGTAACAGTTTCTGTTTGTATTTTTTCTGCTGCTTGTTGTAATTTTTTTACAAGAGCACTACCTCCATCTATTGACACATCAAAACTTCCCATTACTTTAATGTTGAGCAAGAAATTAAATAATATTGGTATAAATCATCTTCATTTATGATTGAATTAATCATATAAGTTTTTGATTTCCAAGTAATTACAAGAGCATTAGTAAATGTCTTTTCAGAAGTATATCTTATTCTGAATGTAATTGTATCGTTTATGCTATCTTTTCCTGCTATATCAGTTCTACTATTTGTACGAGTAACCACTTGTGCCCATGAAGTATAATAGGCAGATAGAGTATTTACAAATCCACCTGCACCATCAGATACCCCTGTTTTGGTATTAAAAGTAATCCTTTCTCTAAACTGGTTAATCATTACAAGATGTAGTTTATGCGTTTAAATGGCTGTACAAGCTCATAGGCGGTCATTTGTAGCTCATTTAATTTGTCGTTTGGACTTTCAGATGCTCTATAGTCATAGAGGTCAGCTACGAGCTTTAAAATGGCATTGTAGATGCTTTGTGGAAGTGTTGTGAATCCACAAGTATATGTAAATCTGTATTCTCTTTGTGGTGCTGTAACCATATACACTTTTTTATAGGTATCGCCTATAATGTAATAATCAGCGTCTAAAACAGCCTCCACCCAAGCATTAGCAGAATAATATTCAACTTTTGTAATACTATTGATAGGTGCGTATGGTGGTTCTATAAAAAAGTCCACATAAGCCACTACCTTCAATGTTCTAGGAGAAAATGCAATACCTGCATATTGCTCCAATCTTTTTATTGCAGAATCAATTAGGCTTTGAATCAAAGCATCATCCTCACTATAATCAACCTTTAAGTAATTCTTAGCATCTGCTAATGTAACAATTGTTGCACTCGGAGCAACTAATGTCGTAATATCTCTAACTATCTGCATATCAATTTATTAAAAAGGGTAGAGGTATAGTACCTCTACCCTAAATTATGGAACTAATTAAGCTACATTACCAAAATCACCATATACGAACGCACCACCATAGTAGATAGGGAACGCAATACGAGCTTCCACACGAACTGTGATTAAGTTTTGTTGGAAGTTAGTACCATCAAATTCAGAGAACTGAACATTGATACCAGTATGTTGCATGATTTGAGCACCCATAGACCAGTCACCAACTAAGAACTTATCAACAGCAATAGCAGTTGACTTGTAGCAAGGAATACCTGCAATACTTAAAGTACCATCAGTTGTAACAACTGTAGATGCTGGTAAAGAGTAAGCAGAGTTAACATTCTTAGTATTTACGATTGCAGCCCAATCAGTTGGGTTAATCAAAATACCAGTTGCAGAATAGTTAGAACTTTCAACTTGTGCAATAGCTTGTACTAATTGCTCAACGTCAACAGTTGCAGCACCAGTTGCAGCAGAAGCAGCAACAGTTAAACCTCTTAAGTTAGGAGAAGTTCCGTTACCATTTAATAACTGAGAGTCTTCTTGTAACAAATATTGCTCTAATAAACGAGCTTGTAAGAAAGAAGTCATACCAGGAACGTCATCTAACATTTGACGAGAGATTTTTAAGAAACCTGCGATATATTGAGCAGGAGCATCTTGCATAGTGATAGCAAAATCTAATTGAGATTTAGTAGCACCTTCAGTTTGGTTACCAACTGATCCAGTATCAGCACTCTCATAAGGGAAAGTGAAAATACCTTGAGTCATTGTACCAACAGGCAATAATTGTCTTACATGCACCTTACGAGAAGGTAATGCGTATACTTGGTTTGCATATTCACGAGGAATGCTACCAGTTAAAGATGCAGCTTCAGTCATTGTGATAGCTTTAGTATCTAATGAGAAACCTGCGTTTTTAGATTCGTGACGACCAACCTTTGCGATTGCGTCAGCATTGTTTTCGATTCCTTCAGCCAATAAGGTATTGAAAGATTTTACTTCTTTTTGATTCATTGTTTTGCGATTGCTTTTTGCTTCTAATTTCTCGATTTCATCCTTAACAACTGAGATTTGAGATTTTAACTCAGCGTTTTCGTTTTTAAGTGTTTCAATTGATTCGCTTACACCTACGAACTTTTCAGTTACTTCGGTTTTAACGCTTTCAAAACCACTTTTAATTTCTTCTAACATCTTAATTAAAGATTTTAAATGATTGTAAATATTTCACAATTTCCATTTCTGCCTTAACATTCGGATTATCGACTTCCTCCAATGCTTTTTCAAGCGGTTGTGAATCTTCGTTAATTGAATTTCCGTTTTGGATTTCAAATAGATATTGCTGTAATTGCTTGAGCCTTAACTCTAACAATTCAAATGTTGCATCTGTAAAATTGCCAGTTCTTAATGACTTAATTGTTTTAGCAATCTCATCATTAATATCAGCCTTAGTTTCAGACTTAACACCAACTGTTGGAGTATTAGGATTGGCTCCCCATAATACGGATGAGCCTTCATACAATTTAATTTCTGTGATTTCGTTATACTGGCCTTTAGTCTGTGATTTCATTGTTTGAAATCCAATAGAATGTTCTGTAATGTGACCAGCCTTGTATAACTCGTATAAGTCATTACCTAAAGTTGTATTAGGTAATTTAACTTGAGCTTTTAAGCCATAAGAATCTTCTTGAATAGAAAATGGTTTAGCTATAGGCTTATCAGTAGAATGGTTCATTAAATGCCATACTCTGTTTTTACCTTGTGGGCCATTTTCTTTAAGGGTTTTAGTAAAAGCACCTGGTGTAATAATATCACCATCGCTATCTACGTTACCAAAAGCAGAATAGTAAACTGTTATAGTTCTACTATTATCCTCCATATCTATTGGAGCTGCATCTAAAGATTTCTTGTTATAAAAGTTACTCATATTTATTTGTTTAAGCGATATACACTGTGCAGCATCGGCAGTTGCAGTTATTTCTTGCTCCGCCATTGGCATCATGTGCATATTGCATTTCGATTACGCCATAATCAGGGGTATTGACTAGAAAAGGTTGATTTACCTCTATTCTTACTCCTCCTGTGTCAGGGTTTGTTTGATTATCCAAAGCTCTGTGCCAATATCTTGGTACACCACTTTTTGTAGGATATTCAGCAGCAACCCATTGTTTTAGCAAAGGTATGTTAACTTTTTGTGCTGCACCAATCGCACCTGCACTTAAGGCCTGATGTGATTCGGTTCTAGCAATCATTAAACTCCTTGCATTGTTTATAGTTCCATCTTTCAAAAGTCCGATAGCCATTTTATTGACTTCATCTATTGAAAGATTATGCTCTCTTCCGTATTGAATAACATTGTTTAAAATTCTAGCAATCTCACTATCCGTTGTGTTTTGTATGCCATACATTTTTGGGCCACTATAAGTTGTCCAATAAGAAAGCATATATGCTATCCAATCTTTAAAGATACTTTCTAGACTAAAGTCTATTGAGTCATCTTTTTTATACTTGTCAAATATCTTTTCATACCTCATTGCGGTATATCCACCTACACTTTCGTACAAAGTTCGTAAAATATTTGAAACCTTACCTGTACTAAAAAATGTTTTTCTCTGATTAACTACTTGCTGTGCCCCTAATTCATGTACCAATTGTGCAGCCTTATTGAAATCTTGCTGAAGTGCCTGTTGTATCTTAGGTCTAAATTCAGAAATTGATTTCCTTGCAATTTTTTGTTGCAAGTTGAACTGTTGAGATGGGTATATGATTTTTGACATTAAGCATTGCTTTTAGCATCTATTTTATCTAACATTTTTCCTGCTGCTGCAAATACTGCATCAAGCCCTTGTTGAGCTGAACGCTGTCTAATAGCAATCAATCCTGCTCTATCTACATTCTTAAAATCAGAAGTAAATACATAGTGATAATGGTCTTTAGTCTTAGGATCCGCTTGACTATTTATTCCTAAATGCCATTTGCCATAAGCCTCAATACCATTTGCATCTATGTAATCATTTTCTTCTTGTGCTGTTGGATGATTCCATCCACTAGGTTTAATTACATGACCACTAGCAATTAAAGAATTAGCGTGAGCTATACCACTAGGATTTGTCTTGTCTGTTTTCTTTTGTTCTAGTTCGCTTAAGGCTTTTGCTAGAGCATCAAATGAATTAAATTTCATATTGTTTATTTTGATGGGTTATAAGCCCAATTTTTAAGTGATATATCTCTTTTAGAAGGACATTTGTCTGAAACTGGTTTTCCTTGTTCAGCACCTTTCATTCTACTAACAAAACTTATTGTTCTATTTGCTGATTTAACTTCTGATGCACCCCAATCACTTTTTTTCTTTGATAATAAATTAAGATTTCTAGTTATAGGGCTTCTATCTAAAGATGCCTTTTTTGAGCATTCTGTTTCACTCCATGTTTTTAATTCTGAGTATGACATATTCACTGTATCGTGATATTTTGCATAAACTTCATCAATCGTTTGTTTTAAATCAGATTTAGAATCAACGATTAAATCCATTATGACATTCTCTAAATTATCAAATGAGTTAAATTGCATTAGTCTAAAGTTAATAAGTAAATTGTTTCTGCTATAAGTTGGGCCACTTCATCTATTTGGTTTTGAATCCAAGTTTCTTGTGGTACACCTGCTCTTTGTGTTTGTACATAGTTGTATAAATCTTGAAAATATACAATCACAGTTTCGCAGTCTACATAGTCTTTTAAGGTTTGTACAGAGTATCCTTGTGGTCTACCATAGATACCGCTAGTAGATTCTACTAAACCATCTATTAATTCTAAGATTTCGTCATAAAAATTGTTTAATGCTTTATGACAAGAAAAATCATCAGTTTGATGATGCCATACAATAGCTTGTTGCTTAGAACTATGTAATTGTGATATAAACTCTACGAATGTTGCCATATTTTTTATTTTACTGGTGGTATATTATAATCGCCTTGTTGTTGTGCATTGGTTGGATCCTGAAGCATAGTAATTTCTGCAATAGGTAAATAACCTGCAGGAATATAAATCTCATCCATTGTTGGATCATGAACAGTATCATAACGCATAGCTGCTCTTTTCTCATTAGGAGTAATCCACCATGATTGAGATAAGATACCTGATAATTCTTTCATATCTTCTTGCAATTCAGGAAATACTGTTATATCAAAGTCGATATAATAATCTTTTCCCATTTCATTTGCAAAGAATCTATTGTAAGCATCACGAAGTAAAACTAACTCAGGAAGTACCACTTGTGTAAGCATTTCCTTTTTAGCTTCTTTCATGTTGTTGTATGTCTTGTTATCAGGATCGTTGAATAACGCAGAGTTTACTCCATAAACATTACAAAGTTCTCTAAGAGTTATTTTCTCTGATTCTAATATTTGTAAATCAACAGGACTCATTCCCATATTTATCCAACCTAACTTAGCACCTGCTATCAAAATTTTACCAGCATTCTTAACAATACCTACTTGTGAGGTAGTTCCATATTGATTATAGAAATCTTCTTTTAATTTACCAGCTTGTTCAGGGCCAAAATCATTTGATTCATCCGCATACAATATTCCTCTTGGGCCTTGATTTTGTAACATACCTACAGAGGTATCCTTAGCATCGTTACTGCGTTGTATAGTTCTATAAGCAGCTTGTAAAGGCGATAAGCCATATAATTGTTGTGCATTAGTGTTAAATAAGGGGTTGAAGTATTTTAGATGGATTACATCTTCTTTGGCTAACTTATCCCACCCAACTAAAGTGAATTGATAGCCTTCAACCCCATTGATTGTACCATCGCTAATAATTGCGATCCATTGTGGGGGGAGTGTAACTAATTCGCTAACTTTTCCGTTTGATAATCTGTTTGCCCATATATACGAGTTACCTGTAATCAATTTATAACCGATTACATTTTCTTGGAACTCAGAAAATGATTGATATTCGTTGGGAGATTCTAATAGTTTGTTTAAAGGAGAATCTGCAATTTCATCAACAGCTTTAACCCTAATTAACTCAGCTTTAGCAACATCTTTTAAACTTTCTACATTTGACATTGTTGCCTTGTATCTATTTAATTCTTTCTTGTTTTTAATCTTATAAACATAAAAAGGAACTGTAGAAACTGTTTTAGAAATACGCTTTACTACAGAAAATACTTCAGAGTTAAGTGCATAGTCTTGTACAAATTTCTGATAATCTAAATTAGGATAAATCGGTCTTCCTCCTATAATGCCTCCAAAATTTGGAAGTGGATTGCTTGTAGCGTTCTTCGATGATGCCTTTGTACTAAAGGGGTTAATCGAAGATAATATTTCCGTTAACTTCACTATATGATATTTTTACAAAAGTAACAAATTTTTAGCCTAAACAATCCAACCTCTTTTTGGTTTCGCATATTTTGTGTATATGGCATACCTCATGGCATCCATTAAGTGGTCACGAAACTTTACAGGTTCGTCTAGTGTGTTGCCATCGTGATCTGTTTTCCATTTGTAGTTTTTAATCTCATCTAACAAATCCAAAGACTCTGATTTGATAAACAAAGGAAATGATTTTACCTTATTGATTCCTGCGAAAACATCCTTAATGGCTGGTTTAAGATTGAATCCTGCTTTGTTAATCTCCGCTATAGTCTTGGGTTCTGCTGCATCCGCAAATATCTCATCTCTACGAGATAGGCCCATTGATTTGAGTCTGTCTATAAGTAACGAGGTTGACATTTTTGTATCGTATATCATTTGTTCGACATATAGGTCGCCATCATAATTTTTGCATCTTACAAGTGCCGTTTGGTTGTTATAACCAAAGTCTAAGCCATAAAATATTTCACCACCTTCAGGAAAGTTCCTTCTTCTTCTCCAATGCGAATAAATGGTTGCTTCACTAATAGCCCTTTCCCCTAAACCATAAACCCTCCAATATTCATGGTCGGCATCTTTTAGTCTTTCAATCTCAGCAACAATAGCCTTGTCTAAAAATGGATTGTCTTTGTAGGTAGTGATGGTAAAGTCAGCATCCTCTCTAGGAATGACCTTATCATAAATCCAAGAGTAATAATCCGATGGGTTATAGTCTATGACTATTTTGTCGGTAGTACGAAGGGAAAGCTGCATCCATGATTCGTAGTTTACCTCGTTAGCCTCGTTAATAAACAAATAATTCCTTTTACGACCTCTAATCTTCTGTGGTTGGTCGGTAGATACAAATTCCACAGTATTACCTGCTAAAAAGTATAAATTCTCGGATTTATTGTGCTTTTCCTCTGAATAAAGCTTATATTTAGATAAAATCTCAATAAAATCTCTCATAACAGATCCTTTGATACTGGGAAGGGATGAACGACAGATGGTTAAGGTTTTGCCTTTCTCTTGCAATAGCTTTACAATAAACCAGGTTAAGACATTATAGGTTTTACCGCTACGAGTACCTCCTTGCATAACAGAGATTCTCTTTTTCGAGTTTTGTAATACCTCGAACACGACATTGGTGGTTACTTCCATAGAAAAAAATTAAATTTTTGGTTTGCTCAAAGCAAAGCTAATCTTTTTCGTTTTATAGGAAGGTAGGGGGTATTGTAGCATAATGTGTCATAAACTGCACTTTTTGATGTGCATTTATCCCTTATAAGTCATATTGAATCATAAAAGTTCCACTTTAGTACAACATTTAGTCGTATTTGACCGATAAAGTTTACTAATAGAAAACTTTTGGTAGTAATACTACTAATTTTGTTACAATTTTATATAAATTGGTAACATAGCTAAAAAACAATTAGAAGCGATTTAAGACACTCTAGTCAATTTTGGATAGATAGTACTACTTTGCAATTAAAGTGTCTGTATTAGCCTTATAATAGCATTT
>CAZZLF010000043.1:0-9150 GCA_964654965.1 uncultured Bdellovibrio sp. | reverse complement strand
TTTGAGTGTTCGGTTTTTGTTTGGGTGTCTTTTAGAGGTTAGACGTCACTTTGTTTTTGCGGCGCAAAAAAATAAAGATCAAATGACCTCTTTTCGTTTGGCAAAGTCAGTCCTACTTCAGTGTGAAAGCTGAAAATTCTGAAAATATTCCAAAACTCCGGATTCAATTCCTTGTGCGATTTCTTTCAAGCGGGAGGGATAGCGGAAAATGGTTCCGCGGAATGTTCCTTCTTGATCGAGGACGGACAGGCGAGGATGCTCAAGAACGTGATCGTAGTGCAGACATTCAAGATAGACCAATAAGCCATTCAACGAGCGACGATTCAAGTAAAGATTCCGGGTATAGACGCCATCGCGAACTCGTATTCCTGAAAATGCCTGGGGAATATTCAGGCGTGGAATGTTCAGAGATTGAGACATGGAACGAGTGACGGCGTCGGCAAGCTCCACAGTCTGGTTCCATCGTCTCACTTCCAGTAAATGTTTGAGTCCGAGAGCTTTAGATTTTCTACTGCCTGTTTCATTTTTTCCAAATGCTCCGGGGATAAATGCTTCCAAGCTTTGAGAAGAACTTTGCAACTGATCGTTTCGACTAGCATCAAAGTGAATCACGATTGATAGATCCGGTTTGAATGAATCCATCATTTGAGAGCGTGCTTCCAGATCGGCTCCGGTAATATAAAATTTCATTTTTTGAGCGCCTGAATAAGCTTTTAAGACTTCAGGGGCATTGGGAATGGTAGTTCTCAAGATGTCGATCGGTTTCTCAAGATAGGGTGCCATCCAGTCATCCAAACTATTGTGAAAATAAGAATGAATAAATGGAGTCGCATTGAATTCAGGAAATTTTTCATGGGAAACGGTGCCCACTTGTTCACGCGTCAGTAGGACAATTGCTCCAAGCTTTTCGAGTTTGTCTGCAAGAACGAGAGATGTCCAAAGGGTGAGCATTCCTTCACTTACTTTTTTGCCTTTCACTTCGACATATTTTCCGGTGTTTTGGTCCCATTCATCTCCACCCATGTGACCAGGGTCGATCAGCACTTTCAAGCCACTCAATGGAGTGCTTTGATTGGATCGAACTTGTGCTGAAACTTCCGAAAGCCTTTTCATGAGTTCGGGGGAATCCATGCTGGCTCTGTCCGTGGAAAGAGTTTGTTGATATTCGAGATAGTCGGGATGGATCATCGAACTAAAGAAATCACGAAAGAGTGAAATGTTTCCATTGCCAAGAGACAGGTATCGAAACAACGCGGAATTGGGATCGATCAAGGATGCGTTTTGACGGACCTCATTTTCGTTTGCTTCATTCGCATGAATGAAATTTGAAAAATCGGGTGCGGTTTCGAGAGGGATCCCTAATGCATCCAAAGCGGCTTCAAACTTTTGAATACGATTTTCATCAAGGGTGTCGCTCGGAAGAGAGTGATGAATTTTGATCGATTCGGTTTCAACAGAAGAATCGACATATCCAAATGGCTGCTCTTCAGATTCGTAAGCAAAACCGGTTTGGCCGAATATCGCGATCAAAAACAGAATGATGCTGGTAGGTCGAAACAACATGGTCAACTAATCTAAGTGCTCCTAGTTAGAAATTCAATCTTTAAACGGTGAAAAATGAAGAATCAACGATTCCAGTTGAGATCCAAACGCGTTTTAACAAGTAAAAAGTAATCAGTGCCAGAAGACCGGCTAAAAGATCATCGAGAATCACGCCCAGAGACTGTAATGGGCCTATGGAAAAGCGCTTACCCCAGCGGTCCAACTGACGGATCGGCGGTGGTTTTAAAATGTCGAAAAATCGAAACAGAGCGAATTGAATCCATATAATGGAAGCTATTTTAGGAAGAGTGCTGACCGCAATCATGTATCCCAGAACTTCGTCAATCACGATGGAAGAAGAATCTTTGGACTGATGCGCACGACTCCATTGCAAGGTTGCCCACCATCCGGAAAAGAAGAGAAGGATCCAAAGTAAAAATGTTGCAGACAGGCCCCAATCCCGAATGAGAAAAACAAGACAAACGGCAAGAGCGCTTCCTGCGGTGCCCGGTGCTTTGGGTGATAATCCTGAACCCAGTGCAGTGGCGATCAACGTCACAATCAAACGTTTGAGTTTTCCCATGTCACAAAACTAACAGACCGCTTGTGTCAAGTCGAACAAGTTTTGATTGAAGTATTGGGGTGGCTTCGCTAATTTTCCATTATGGCTTCTCAACAATGGGAAATCGGCGAAAGTGTTCTCGACGTTTTGATCGGTGGAACTTCTTTTCTCGATTCCAAGCAAGGATTTCTTAATCGCTTTAATGATGCCGATTCGATCGAGCAGTTTGTGGAAGCTTATGGTTTTGATCTGCAAGATCTGATTGAGAAGGCTGAGCTACAAGGATCGATTCAAGAGGCGATTCGCTTCATCAAACGATATTTCCTCAAGCCGGATAATCCGGACGGTCTTGCGATTGAGATGCCAAAAAAAATCAATGATCTGGTCGATGTTCAAGAATTATTACGTTACGCCAGTCAATCCTCTTCAGAGTATCGCGCATGGGCTTGTTCGATCCTGAAGGTAGTGCATACGATCTGTCACATTGATCGTGATATGAGGATTCATTATTTTCCTGAAATTCAAAAACAGATTTTCGATCGCTTTTACCGCTACCTCAATCGCGATGACGATGGTCGACTTTATTTGGCACGCAATCGAGATGATGAATTGAGGGTAGATCTCGTTGAGTTTCAAGTGAAACCCAAAAAAGCCCGCGACAGCATACTGATGAAACTGCTGCATAAGCCTGAAAGTGTTGCGGAAGAGTTGTTTGATCGGGTCGGTGTCCGATTCATTACCCAGAACCGGGTCGATTCCATTCGTGTGGTTCATTTTCTGGAAAGATCAAACGTCATCGTTGCTGCGAACATCAAGCCGAGTCGCTCCCGAAATACTTTGGTCGATACCAAATTATTTCGTGAAGTTTTGGAAAAAAACCGGATTCAAACTCACTTGCTTCCAGAATTGATCGAGGCAATTCCGCATCCTCAGGAGCGCGCCGATAACCCTTTTAGTTCCGAACATTATCGGGCCATTCAGTTTACCTGTCGTCAGTTGATCAAATTAAGAAATGTCATTGTTGATCAGATTCGTGATTTGAAGAACGTCACTAAAACCAATCCTGTTGATCCAGCGATTCAGGCAGCGCTCGATCGAATTGATCCCAAAAGCATTCAACGGATGATTCGGTTTTTTTATCCTTTTGAAATTCAGGTCATGGATCAATACAGCCATCTGGAAAATGAAAAAGGTCGCAGTGCTCACGGTGAATACAAGAAAGCTCAGCAAAATTCCGCAATGATCCGAGTGATGGGATCTCTGCATCAGGGAAGGACTTCATGAAGCAAACCGTGGACTACCTCCTTGTTGGTACGGGAGTGGCTCCACTGTTGGCAGCCCAGAGACTTTCTAATCGTGGTGATCGGGTGATGGTCTTTAATCCTGATTCAGATTTTTTTCTCGAAAATTCCGAACTTCCACTGGATCTTCTTAGTTTTGAAACAACCAACACGGATTTATCCCGTCGATTTGCCAATAACGATCCGGAACAGGTTTATCGAGATTTGATTTCAGAATTTCCGGGTGCAATCGAGGTATGGAAGGAAGAAGAACTTCGTCAAGGTAATCGCCCTTTTCAGGTAGAAAGTGCTCCTTGGGTTCGGTCGCGCCATCGATTGTGGATTGCACAGGAAAAGAGCTACACAGTCGAGCGTGTGGAAAATCTTTATCTTCGATTGCTGGAATTAGGTTTGAAGCCCCGTTGGTTCGAAGGTCCATCCTTGATTCGACAGCTGCCTGGATTTACCTCTAAGAATCTGGATTCCAGAAAACTGAAAAATTGTATTGGTTTCATCGGTCCTCGATTTGGTGATGTTGATGTGAGTCGTTATCGCACGGGGTTGCTGGAATACATTCGTGAAAAATTAGGTCGGGATCATATTCTGACCAATGCACATCTTCTCGATATTGATCAGAAGGGCGTGGGATATCAGCTCGCTTCAGGTCAGCCCCGTACGGTGGAAGTGGAGCGAGCAATTTTGTATTTTTGGACTCCTAGGCTGGAAAGGATGTTACGCGGTTTGCTGGAGAAATATGATCCTCGCATGCTTCAAACATTTGAGTCCTCGGTTCGGAAACAGCTTTGGGAAGAATGGGAAATTCTTTCTCGTGATCCGGTGAATCCTCATGTGGTAGCCCACTTGGATGGACTTCGAGTCTGGTCTCATGGTGAAGGGCCGCCTCCTCCGGGAGGTTGGAATCGGGTAAAATTAATTCGACGCGATCAGAGTGGGATCATGCTGAGTCAGCAATCTTTTGAGGAAGTTTCAAATTTGATTTTCCAGTATCTTGGTTGGGATCGCTTTACGTTGAGAAGAATGATCCCGAGAAGGGTTTATCGTTGGGATCAGTTTTCTTCGATCGAATTTGAAGCGGACGGCGTGAAGTCGATGGTCATTCAATCCTGTGATGGACCTCTGCACTGGATCGCAAGACAAGTGAGGCAATCGATTGATCAAATTTAGGGTGAAAGCATGAAGGTTTTCGAGTCACAGATGGATGTCGCCATTCTTTCGGGGCCAAGATTAAGCCAATGGCCTACTCATGGTGTAAGGATGTTGTCGCGTCTTTGTGCAGATGCTGGATTGAAGTCAGGTTGGTATGGAGGAATGGGGATGACGGTGACCGGTGTTCTTCCCAATGAAGGCAGCGGTGGAATCGTCTTGATGGAGGATTCTCAAAAACGCATTCATCGAATTGAAGCCAAAGCAATTGTCAAAGTAGTCACTCAGCTTGATTTTCCAATTCCGTTTGAAGGATGGTATGCCCCGGGCTTGATTCCAGAAAGTGCCGCGAAGAAGCTGATGGCTCAAGGCAACCTGGCTTGGCAACCGTTAGTGGTGATTTTGGGATCTGGAAATTCTGCATTGAGATTGGGATCTGAAATGATTGAAAAGCATCATACATCCCGCGTGGTCTGTGTAGAATCCGTTTTTGGCACCGTTCAAGGTTGGGAAGTTGAAAAACGCCGTTTTGAAATGTTCGGTGGAAAAATTATTTTTGGAAAACCGGTTAAGTTAACCAAGAAATCACCAATTCTTTGGGAACTGAAAGTACAGGATGATTTTGGAATCCGGGTATTGGATGCATCGAGGGTGGTTTCGGTGGGGCCTTTTGAATCAGATCTAGGATTCCGTGAATATCCTCCAGGATCATTTTTAGTAGAGTGGGAAAATTCCGAGTCCTCAAAATTTTCTGATGATGTCGAAACTCTGTTACTGGATGAACATCGAGCTGTTGTGCTTGCGGGCCAGTTGATCAAAGGGCTGGCAGGGGATAAAAAAATCGATAAGAAAATCTGGGCCAGTAAACAAAAGCTGAAAGAACTTGAGAAAATCTCGGAGCGTAGGTTTAGCTGGAGTTATGCTGGAAAATGGCTGGATCAAGAGAGTAAAAAAATTCTTTCTCAATTTGCCGGAGTTCCCCAACAGTTAGAAGCCGGAAAAATCATGGCCTCGATCGAATGCGTTGAGCCGATTGCCTGTAGAGCCTGTGAAATCGCATGTCCTGCAAATGCCATCAAGATTGAAAGAGATGCTTCGGGAAATACGCCGAAGTTTTTGCTGGAGCAAAACTGCACCGGTTGCGGCCGATGTCTGCAAGTTTGTCCTTCGCAAGTGCCTGTGATGATCGAGGGAAATGGTTCAGGAAGTTATACGAATTTGATCATGCCGGTAAAAGAAAAAGTGAATTATGTGAAGGGTGATAAAGTGGCTTTGCTCAATCGAAAAGGCGAAGTCTTGGCCCAGTCTCGCATTGTCGACCGATTTGTTGACGATGCGGATGTGAATCACAAGAAAGACTTTATCAAGCGTAATCCCGATGATGCCATTTTGTTCAAAGTCGAAGTTCCCTCGCACCTCATTTGGGAAGCTCGAGGCATTGTTCCTTTGGGGGGGCAGCGAGACGCAGTTAAAAACACCGAAGACTTTTATGAAGAAAAAGGTTCGCGTGTTGAAATTCAAATTCAAGGTGATGTGAGAAGGGTGAGGGACGGACAAAATCTTTCGGTTGCACTTTTTGAAATTGGCATGAGCCGACCGAATGACATTTTGATCTGCGGTGATGGGAGCTGTGGTCTTTGTCAAGTTGAAGTCGATGGTTTGAAAAAATTTGCCTGTCAAACAACCATACATCAGGGGATGTCGATTCGGTTTACACGCGATCACGAACAATCAACGGAGTTGTGCCCTTGCTCCGGAGTGACCACCGATGATCTGAAAAACAAATGCGCACTCAACCATCCGGAAAGCATGGAGGCCCTTTTGCAACATACGGAAACCACAAAGGGAAGATGCCATGGAATATTATGTAAAAAGAACTGTGTCCGAATTGCACAAGGGGTGGGTGTTGTGACTGAGCGCTTTGCAGATTGGACATTTCCCTGGCGAGAATGGACCTTCAAATAAGACCAATTTTTAAATAATTGATATTTAAAATCAAGGCCTTGTTCCTGGGCTATTTTTTTATTGCAGTCGCTAACGCGCCTTGTTAAACTTTAAACATGGATACTGTAAATAAAAAAAGTTTGTCGAAGTCTCCAAACTGGGTAGGTTCCTTCATTCGTCAAAAGCGTGAAGAAAAACGCCTCTCGCAAAAAGAACTGGGACAAAAGTTAAACCCTCCCGTGACGACCCAATTCATTTCCAATCTAGAGCGCGGAATCACCCCCGTGCCGGTAGTGCATATTCAGGCAATTGTGAAGAGCCTGGATATCAATGAGCACGAGATGATGGGCTTGATGGAAAAAGAATACGCTGCCAAATTGACCCATAAATTGGCAGGACATCAGGGGGAACACTCGGATGAAAGCGCTCCATCGGTTCTGGTGGTCGCCAAGCAAGATGAAGAGTTTTTCAAGTTCATGGTTCAAAGCTACAATAACCTCAGTGATGCTGATCGGGCTCAGTTCCGGTCTCAAATCCAAAGCTTGTTTGAGTTGAGCTTGAAGCGCGCACTGTGATCCGTTAAAATCTAAGCCTGATGATCAAGGGCAAACCAGAATTCAGCGGGCACCCTCGCACTAGAGGTGCCCGCTCTTCGTTTCAAGAGGAATTAAACTTTTCGTCTGATTATCCAATTCGTTTTGGAACTGTGCCCGGTCATGATGGGACTCCTATTTTTTATTGTGTTGAAGGTCAGGGAAAACCACTGGTGTTTTCCTATGGAATTGCTTGTTCCAGTCTTCATTGGACCTATCAGGTAGATTACTTTCGCCAAAACTATCAATGCATTTGGTATGATTATCGAGGACATCGTCGATCCCCCATTCCCAATAACGTCGATTCTTTAAACATCGATTCATGTGTGAAGGATCTGAAATGTATTTTAGACTTTCTGGATGTGAAGGAAGCAACGTTTCTCGGTCATAGTATGGGCGTCAGCGTATCTTTGGAGTTCGCTCGTCGATATCAGGAAATGGTCAAGCTACTAATTCTCGCCAATGGAACAGCGAGAAAGCCTCTTGAGACCTTGTTTGGAGGAAATTTCCTTCAGCCCATGTTCGGATTGCTGAGTAAATTTCAAAGGGAAAAACCAGAGCTCGTTGCAGCGGGTTGGAAGATTCAAGAAAAAACCAGATGGGTTGCTCATGCACTAGGAATTCTTGGATTCAATCGTAATCTCGTTCATCCACACGATATCATGACCTATGGTGGTCAAATGGCAGAATTGCCTCCAGTCGTGTTAACTCGAATGATGGATGATTATCAGCATTTTGATGCAACTGGATGGCTGCATGAAATTAAAACGAAGACATTGATTTTATCCGGCGACGCAGACCAAGTAACCCCTCCCCAAACCCAGGATCTCATCCATCAATTGATGCCGAATTCCGAATTGTCTCGTATTCAGCATGGAAGCCATTGCACCACGCTCGACATGCCAGATTATGTAAATCTTTTGATTGAGCGGTTTCTTCATCGTAACCACTATCGTTAAATTGAGACTCGCTGTTTTAATTTGCAACACATTCAGCAGATCGTTTTCGGTAAATCCACGAAATGATTGAAATCCTCATTTGGCATCTGCTTTGCTTTTTAATTCAGTATTGAAATCAGTGTTTTTAAGGAGAACACCCCTATGAATAGAACAATTAGTCTTGTTGCATTGGCTATATTTTTGACTGTCAGTTCCGCGATGGCTGAACATAACGTTAAGCATGAAGCAAAAGAATCAATCGCTGCGCCACAAATTGAAAAAAAGGTCGCAAAGCAGAAAGCAAAAATCCAAAAGAAATTAAGTAAAGGTAAAGTCACTGAACAACAGGCAGCCGAGCTGACTCAAAAGGTGGAAGCCGTTGAGGAACAAAAAAAGGAAATGTCCAAGGACGGAAAGCTCACCAAGGAAGAACAAAAAGAACTTCGTCAGGGTTTGAAGGAGTCTAAAGAGGCGATCAATGCTGCGTCTTTGAATAAGCCTAAAAAATAAGTGACAAATTCGTCGGCGCCTCTAGGTTCTAGAGGCGTTGATGAATTTAAACCTGTTGTTCATCGAGTTCGAGTGAAAAATCCTTTTTGAACGAATGTAAGTTAGTAAAAGGATCTGAAAATTTCCAGTTGATTTTACCTTGAGTTCCGTTTGTAGACAAGAAGAGTGGGTGTTCCGAAAGCATCTCAAGAAGCTGCGGGGCTGAATCCAAAACTTTCCAGCCAGGGAGCAACTTTTGAAATACAGGCTTAATCCACGGGTAGTGAGTGCAGGCAAGAAAGGCGATTCCTGGCTCTAAATTGAGATAGGGTTTCACATATTCAAAAACGGTTTGGTGAAGTACTGGATGATTTAACCAACCCTCTTCGATCATTGGAACTAACAGAGGACATTCTTGTTCATGAACTTGGATGTGTTGCCCTAGAATCTCTTTCAATAAAGTGGAATATGTTTTGCTTCGAACGGTCACTTTTGTTCCAAAAATAACGACCGGAGTAATTGATCCATCACTCAGAGTTCTTGCAATGGTGGAGATTCCAGCTTCGACAACGTTATAAACAGGAATTTCACCCATCACTTCGCGACATTCTTCCAGCGCCACACACGATGCGGTATTG
>CAZZLF010000042.1:0-9248 GCA_964654965.1 uncultured Bdellovibrio sp. | reverse complement strand
TCATTTTCATCGGTGGGAATTCGGAAGGAACATACAATTCCATTACCAATGTTAGTCCTCAATCTACTGTAGATATGTACGATTCCAGAAGGACGGCAACAAAGGCAACCGGGTTATTTTCTGAAGCAAAATTAGACAAACAATCATTAAACAGCGGAATTGTTCAATTAAAAATTGAATTATTGCACATTAATCCTACAGGCGTTTATACATCCAACAATACAAATGATAACTTAAAAAATTGGATTCAATTTTCAAACAGCTTTAGTATGAATTCGGCTAACGATAATGTCGGAAGTTTAGCTACCCTCAGGCCATGGCAAATTACGATGCCACCACCCGATCCCAATTATGATTCTATTGTATTCTCCATCGATGATAGCCAGACTCAGGGGGTTTATACCATACCTCAATTCTATCCTTTTCAATTAGAATTCCGTTATCGTTCTCAATATGAAAATCAAAATTCTCTGAGCAACTGTAACGATCCTTACATAGCCTGCAGAGGCCTCTATCTTTCACTGATTAAAAATTCTGGTCCTCAGACCAATTTAACATTATTCAAAATGCCAGCTTTTAGCAGTAAGGGTAACGAACCTCCTCCCTCCATTTCGGGCTCTAGCGTGAATTCTTTAACGATCAATCCTCTTACACCGAACCCACCCTAATCTCATAATTGGACTCTTTTTACTTTTTATGGCGTAATCAAAATAAGAAATTGAGAACAATTATGCACCATTCAGTTCACTATCCTGTGGGAAACACTCTTCTTCGCAATTTAAATAAAAACTATCCGGTCGTCTCTCACGGTAAAGGTCCTTACTTATTTGATGTCGATGGAAAAAAATACTTTGATGCCTCTGGCGGCGCACTCGTCGCAACTTTAGGACACGGAAATGAACAGCTCGCTCTCGGTGTTTATGAACAGATGAAAAAAGTGGCTTATGCCAACGGAATGCAATTCACCTCAATCGCAATGGAAGAGTGTTCTAAAAATCTTGCCAAAAAAGCGGCTCCACTTGGACTGAATAAAGTCACCCTTTTAGCTTCAGGATCAGAAGCAGTTGAGGCTGCCGTAAAATTTGCGCGCCAACTCTGGATGGATCGAGGCCGCCCTTCCAAACATAAGCTCATCACTCGCACTCCGGGTTATCATGGAAATACCTTATATGCTCTTTCTGCTTCAGGTCGCCCCCATTACAAAAAAGTTTATGGCCCACTTCTTTCACCTGTGATCACTGTTTCCGCTCCTTATGGTTATCGCGCTCCATTCATTCAAACGAATGATCATGATGAATTACTTCGCGAATACCATCAGCACGGAGCTGAATATTACGCGCAAGAATTAGAAGCGGCCATCGCTCGAGAAGGTGCAGACACGATCAGTGCTTTCATTTTTGAAACCGTAAGCGGATCTTCGACTGGCGCATGGATTCCACCCAAAGGATACTTTCAGCGCGTTCAAGAAATCTGCCGCCGTCACGATATTTTAATGATTGCTGATGAGGTGATGTGTGGATCGGGCAGAACTGGAAAATTCTTTGCTTCCGAACATTACGGACTCAAACCGGACATGGTCGTTCTTGGAAAAGGGCTCAACGCGGGATTAATGCCCGTTTCTGCATTGATCGTGAAAGAATCCGATGTGAACACGATGAAAAATGTATCTGGTGGATTCATGCATGCCCAAACTTACATGCTAGCGCCATCGATGGCAGCAACCGCACTGACAGTTTTAAATTACCTCGATCAACATCAGGTATTGGAAAAATCTCACACTGTTTCTGAGCATTGGCTTTCTGAATTGCAAACACACATTCACGCGCTTCCTCATGTAGGTTCGGTTCAAGGAATTGGTCACATGGCTGGAGTGGAATTTGTGGCGAACAAAGCAACCAAAGAGCCGTACCCCATTGCCAAAAAATTCGCTCAAAAATTTGTTCAGCACGCTCAAGACCTGGGGCTTATTCTCTGGCCCAATTACGGGCAAGCCGATGGTGTAAATGGAGATCTCGTGATCATGGGACCGTCTCTTGAAATGACCCACACCGAAGCTGATGAATGTGTCGCCCTCTTGAAAAGAGCAATCGAATCTTTTGGTGTCTGACAACTTTTCTATGCTAGCCGTGTTATATTAATGGGCATGCCCCACTTAGTGCAGCGCACCATCACAATAGAAAAGCTACGCGATACTTTTAGAGCGCCAAGTCTGTTAAACTCATTGCATGTCACTCAATTTTAGAATCACTTACTCTGCCCTCAATGCCGACATGACCGCGGTCCACCAAGCGTTTGATCAAGAACTTGCCCATCAACGTGCAATTCTTGGAAAAGAATATCCGTCCATCATCGGTGGAAAAGAAGTCAGAACCGGAAATCTGAACATCAAAACCAACCCCGTAAATAAGAATGAAGTGTTGGCCAAATTTCACGTCGTCGAAGAATCCCAGATCAATGAAGCTTTTGCGGTTGCTAAAAAAGCACAAAAAGCCTGGGCCGCAACTTCATGGTTGGAAAGAGTCAGTATCACGAATAAGGCTGCAGAAATCATGCACGAACGAAAACTACGCATCGGCGTGATGATGAGTCTTGAAGTTGGAAAAAACCGAATGGAATCTCTGGGAGATGCCGAAGAAGCCGGCGACCTTCTCGCCTATTACGCTGATCAAATGGTGAAGAACAAAGGTTACCAGCAACCTCTTGAAAAACTGAATCCTGCTGAAGACACGCAAGACGTGTTGAGACCTTATGGGGTTTTTGCAGTAATCGCTCCCTTCAACTTTCCGATGGCACCGGGAGCAGGAATGACTTCGGCAGCACTTCTCGGCGGAAATGCTGTGATTTTCAAACCATCTGATGATGCTCCGGGAACTGCTCATGAACTCTATCTCGCTTACCGCGATGCGGGTTTGCCAGAAGGTCTTTTGCAAATTGTTTATGGAAAAGGTCCTGCCATCGGCGAAGCCATGACCAAACATCCTTACTGCGATGGAGTTGCATTCACCGGCTCTAAAAAAGTGGGAATGAGTATCATCCAAACCATGCACTCCGGTAAATTTGCAAAACCAGCATTGGTTGAACTCGGTGGAAAAAACGCCGCTTTTATCTGTAAAAGTGCCGATCTGGACAAAGCGGCTTTAGGCTGCATGAAGAGCGCATTCGGACTTTCAGGGCAAAAGTGTTCTGCACTCTCTCGCATTTATATTCATGAATCGATTTATCCAGCGTTCATTGAAAAATTCATTGCCCAGGTGAAAACCATTAAAATCGGGGATCCAACCCTGCAGGAAAACTGGATGGGTCCGGTGATCAATGCCAACGCTGTGGAAAGACATCTGATCGCCATTGCAGATGCAAAAAAAATGGGGAAAATCTTGATCGGTGGAACGGACCTTCGAACCCACCCATCCTACGCTCAAGGTCATTTTGTGGATCCTACTGTTGCGGAACTTCCGCGCGAAGCTCGCCATTTCCAAGATGAGTTTTTCTCACCTTTTGTGGCAGTCACTCAGTTCAAGAATCTTTCAGAAGCGATCGATCACGCCAACAGTGCTGACTATGGCTTAACGGGTGGAATTTTTACCGCTGATCATCAAGAACGGGATTACTTTCTTGACCACTATGAAGCTGGGGTTTTGTACGTGAACCGTGCCGCAGGCGCTACCACAGGAGCATGGCCAGGAGTGCAATCTTTCTGTGGCTGGAAAGGGAGCGGCGGAGGCAGCGGAAAAGGTGGGTGCGGCCCCTACTACGTTTCTCAATTCATGCGTGAGCAATCCCGAACGATTTGGGATTAGAAGGTTCATATTTTTTTAAAATTGTAAAAAAACCTCTATTTTTGTGGTAGAAGTACTACCATGCCTTCTTGGAAAGAACTCAATCATCACGATCTTCACGCTTTTGCGCGTGGAGCTGCTGAAGCAGAAAGCAAGGCGACCTTGACCTTGATGGATCTTTTAGCGGAAGCGGATCAGCGTAAACTTCACGTCGTGATGGGCTATTCCAATCTACGGAATTATGCCATTTTCGAATTAGGAATTTCAGAAACTCGAGCGCGTGATCTGATTGATGCCACAAGATTGATGAATATCTTGCCAGAAGTTCGCGAAGACTTTGAAAGAAAGCAGCTTTCACTTTCGACGGTAGCAAAGCTATCTCGCTATTTGCGTCGGGAACATGCTGACGAGAATCAAGCTCTACTTTTGTTGGATCAACTCAAAGGTAAAAGTCCAAGAATGGTCGATCAAATCCTTGCTGATCACGCAAAAAACATCGTCAAAAAAGAGATGGTCCGTCCGCTGGGGCTAGACACTACCCGCATCGTTCTCGATGTGGATCAACATTTTATGAACTTGGTAAGTAAGGCAAGAGAAACCAAGGGCGTCCAAAATATTGGGCTTCGGGATCTTTTCAAACTGGCATTGGAGGATTGTAATCCACCCGCTCCTCAACCTTCACCTTCCACTTCGGTTCGCACCATTCCGGTCCCTGTGATGATTCAATTGGGCGGAATAGAAAAACCTAAAAAGACTCTTCTCAATTGACGTGCCGCAGGGGGTTGTCCCCCTCATCAATTTGCGATACGATTTTTTCATGGAAAAAATCACTCGTCCTATCATCAAGGTAGCTCCTCCGGGCCCTAAAGCAAAAGTTTTGATCGATCGTGACCACGCAGTTACCTCCCCCTCTTACATCAAGGAATATCCTTTGGTGGTTGAAAGCGGACAAGGCTCTTTCGTCACCGACGTTGATGGCAATACTTATCTCGACTTCATGGCTGGAATTGCAGTGACTTCAACCGGTCACGCACACCCCAAAGTCGTGAAAGCGATTCAAGATGCTGCCTCAAAATTCCTGCACATTTGTGGAACTGATTTTTACTACGAATCAATGGTCCAACTCTGTGAAAAACTTTCCAAGTCCGTTCCGGGAATGGGCCCTACCAAAGTATTCCTCACCAATTCAGGAACGGAAGCCGTGGATGGCGCAATCAAACTCTCCCGTCACCATACCAAACGATCAAAAATCATCGCCTTCAAAGGCGCGTTCCACGGACGCACCATGGGAGCGATTACGCTCAATGCATCCAAAGTCACGCAAAAAGCACACTTTGGTCCCCTTCTTCCCGATGTCTATCACTTGCCTTATTCCAATCCTTTTCACTGCGCTTACCAACACGAAAAAAATTGGTGCAAAACGAATTGCGAATGCGCGAACAAAATAGAAGAAGAATATTTTCTATCCTCATTTGCTCCCAGTGAAGTCGCTGCGATTTTCGTCGAGCCGATTCAAGGAGAAGGCGGATATGTGATGCCTGCTCCGAAATTTTTAAAAGACTTACGCACCATTTGCGACAAGTACGGCATCATGCTCGTTTTCGATGAAGTTCAAAGTGGAATCGGACGCACAGGCCAAATGTTTGCAGCAGAAACTCTTGGAGTCACTCCTGACATTGTTCTCACCGCTAAGGGAATTGCTTCCGGAATGCCGATTGGTGCGATCATCGCCAAAACTTCCGTCATGACTTGGGGACGCGGAACACACGGCTCTACTTACGGCGGAAACCCGGTTTGTTGTGCGGCTGCGAATGCAACCATTGAAATCATCGAGGGCATGCTTCCACAAATTCGTAAAACCGGTGAATACTTCCTTTCTGAATTGAACAAACTTCAGAAAAAACATCCGGTGATCGCTGACATTCGCGGTGTCGGCCTTATGATCGGTGCTGAATTCTTGAAAAAAGACGGAACGCCTGCAGCCGATTATGTTGGCCAGCTCGAGCAACTCGCCTTCCGCAAGGGATTACTGTTGCTCTCCTGTGGAAAGTCGACGATCCGTTTTGCTCCTCCACTGATCATCACTGAAGACGAAGTGAAAATCGGACTCGAGATTCTGGATCAATGTCTCACTGAGCTCGGAACTCCTTAATATGCAGCACTTTCGTAAGCCGAAGCTGACTCCGAATAAACTCGTCTCGATGAAAGAAGCGATTGCTGACGCCGTAAAACCGGGTTGCAATCTTTACATCGAGGGATTCACCCATCTGATTTCTTTTGCTGCCGGACACGAAATCATCCGTCAGCAGATTAAAGACATCACTGCGATTCGACTTACCCCTGATCTCGTTTACGATCAGCTGATCGAAGCAGGATTGGTGAAGAAACTCGTTTTCAGCTGGGCTGGAAATCCGGGAGTCGGAAGCCTTCATGCCCTTCGCCGTGTTTCTCAAAAAGATTCGGCAAAAAAAATCGAGATGGAAGAATACTCCCACTTCGGCATGGTGGCGCGTTTACTTGCCGGCAGCAGCGGTCTACCTTTCTGGCCTCTTAAAAATTATGAAGGCACTCACATTGCTGAAGTGAATCCAAAAATCAAAGCGATTGATTGCCCTTACACAGGTGAAAAGTTTGCAACAGTACCGGCACTGAATCCTGATGTGGCGATCGTGCATGTTCAGCGCGCCGATAAAGAAGGAAACGCCCAAGTTTGGGGACTCATGGGAACCCAAAAAGAAGCAGCATTTGCTTCTAGTCGCGTAATTGTTGTCGCTGAAGAAATCGTCGACACCTCGGTCATTCGCCGTGACCCGAATCGTACACTCATTCCAGGTATTCTTGTTGATCACGTTGTGCACGAACCTTGGGGCTGTCACCCATCGTATGCTCAAGGGTATTACGATCGCGATAACCAGTTTTATGTCGACTGGGAAGACATCTCGCGTGACCCTGCTTCTTACAAAAATTATCTCGATGCATTTGTCTTTGGCGTGAAAGACCGTCACGGCTACATTCAGAAAATGGGCACAGATTTAATGTCACGCCTCAAAGCCAAACCTCGCAAATGCGAAGGAGTCGATTATGGCTACTGATACCGCAAAACCACTGAAGCCTTCTGAACGCATGGCTGTTCGCGCTTCACAAGAATTGAAAGACCAACAGGTCGTCTTTGTCGGGATCGGTTTACCGAATCTCGCATGCAATCTGGCGCGAGCAACTCATGCTCCTCAGTTATTCATGATTTATGAGAGTGGCACGATCGGCACCCTTCCAGCGCGTTTACCCGTTTCGATTGGTGATCCAACGCTGGTAACTGATTCTCTCGCCATCGTTTCACAGGCTGATATTTTTCAAGGTTATTTACAAGGTGGTCTGATTGAAGTCGGATTCCTCGGGGGAGCCCAAGTCGACCAGTATGGAAACATCAACACCACCGTGATCGGTGAGTACGATAACCCGAAAATTCGCCTTCCCGGTTCCGGCGGAGCGTGCGAAATCGCCACCCATTCACAACAGGTATTGATCATGATGCGAATGAGTCCGAAAAGCTTTGTCGCCAAATGTGATTTCGTCACCAGCCCTGGCTCCCGCATGAATTCCAGCAAAGCATCTCCACAACTGGGGCGCACCCGCGAGCAAATGAAATTACCGGGCGGTGGCCCTACCAAAGCAATCACAGATCTTGGCGTACTTGAGATGATCGACGGCGAATTCACTCTCACCGAAATTTACGAAGGCGTGACGATTGAACAGGTGAAACTTAACTGCGGATGGGAGCTGAAAGTCGCATCCAGCCTCAAGACCATTCCCAATCCGAGCGCAGAAATTCTCGAGATTCTGAGAAACAAGATCGACCCAGAGAATTTATATCTTTAAAAAGATTTTCAAAAACGCTGGATTCACGCAAACGGCACCAGTTAACTTCTATAATTCCAGAGTGTCATCAAAAAAAATCCATATGGTACATCTAATAAAGCTACTGATCTTATTTATTTGCCTCAAGGCTGTTTTTTTACCTACCCACTTGGCAATGGCTTCGCTTCAGTCTGGAACTCAAATTTGGAATTTGAATATTGCTCGATTTGTCCTCGATAAAAAAAGCAGATGGGAACTTTACCTTGAAGCGCAACCTCGGTTTGATCCCAATCTTCCCACCAGAGGACGGGTTTTGATTCGCCCTGGAATTTGGTTCAATATCGATCCTCAGCAAAATCTGATGTTGGGTGTTCTTGATCTGACGGATATCGAATTCAATTTCAAAGAGTTCCGAATTTGGCAACAATACCAACGTACCGTCCTAGTCCAAGGTCTGACATTTTTGAATCGAACTAGATTGGAACAGCGTTTTATTCAAAGTAGCTCAGAAACAGGACTCCGCCTTCGCCACATGCTTCGCGCTCAAAGACCAATACAGCAGGGTTCGCCCTGGTCCTGGGTCCTCTTTGATGAACTTTTCGTCGGAATCAATCGAAATGCTAGTCAACCAATTCCGGGTTTTGATCAAAACCGCGCATTCATTGGCTTCCGCCATGATTTTGAGGGGGGAAGGTTTTCAACAGAATTTGGCTACATGAACCAGCTTCTTCGCGGATCACAGTTCCATATCCCCTTCTTATTCTTGAATTATAAACAATAAAAGCCTCTGGTGCTTTTACTGATCAGAATCAATTATTTTTTAATTAATTTCATTTAAAAGACTAGATTGATTTTTTAAATTTACATTATTTATAAAAAACTTATAATGCGGTCACTATGATTAAGTTTCTAATGGGACTTGTACTTTTATCTCCGATACTGGGTTTTGCACAAACTCCAAATACTAATCCTTCTCCACCGTTTTGTTGCCAGTTTTGGAACTTGAATTTTATCCGGGGCCAAATCGATCAATCAGGCAAATGGGATTACTACCTAGAGTTTCAACCTCGAGCGGATTTTGATCAGCTGAATCGCTCTAGAGTTCTTTTGCGTCCAGCAGTAGTCTACAACCTAAATCAAAGCCAATCCATTTGGGCTGGTGTCCTTCAGCAGACAGATGACATTTTGAAACTAACCGAATTCCGTACTTGGCAACAATACCAACGCATCGATCAAACCCAGAAAGTTATTTTTTTGAATCGCACTCGTTTCGAACAACGATTTAAAGAAGGAGAAACCGACATCGGCCTCCGTCTTCGCCACATGCTACGTGCACAGATTCCGGCCGGAGACGAGTCACAATGGTCCGTTGTCTTATTCGATGAAGTCTTTTGGGGATTCAACGAAAATGGGTCCCAAGCAATGCGTGGATTTGATCAGAATCGCTTTTTTGCTGGACTTCGATTTGATGGACCAGAACGAACATTTGTAGAATTTGGAGTTCTAAACCAGTTTACTGGTTCTGAGGTTTACAATATTCCGATGTTGACCCTAGGTAAAATTCTCAAGAAAAAAAAGAAAAATAACACCGGTGCTAACTAAAACCAAAACACCGAA
>CAZZLF010000041.1:0-9287 GCA_964654965.1 uncultured Bdellovibrio sp. | reverse complement strand
TACCATCTTTATCTAAGACCAGGGCATGAGCGCGTGGAGCGGCTCGGAGATCTTCAGAAATTCATGCATTGGGATGGCCCTATCCTGACAGACTCTGGTGGATTTCAGGTTTTTTCTTTGTCGGGAATGAACAAGATCAACGATGAGGGTGTTACGTTTCAATCTCACATCGATGGATCCAAACATCACTTTAATGCTGAACTTTCCATGAAGATTCAACGCGCATTGGGATCCAATATCGTGATGGCGTTTGATCAATGCCCACCGTTTCCGGCGACGGAAAAATTCATTCGTGATTCGATGAAGAGAACTGTGGAGTGGGCCAAGCGAGGACTCAAGGTAGAACTCAAGCCCCACCAGGCACGCTTTGGAATTTTTCAAGGAAGTTTAAATGTAGAATTGCGCAAAGAGTCGATTGCCCAGTTATCTGAACTTCCCTTTGATGGATTTGCTCTCGGCGGCTTTGCTATCGGCGAACCGATGGAGATGATGCATCAAGTGGTGAGGCATGTTGCCCCATTGATGCCGGAACAAAAACCCCGTTATTTAATGGGGGTTGGTCGACCGGAAGATTTGATTGAGTCGGTTCGTGCAGGAATTGATATTTTTGACTGCGTCATGCCCTCTAGAAATGCCCGTAACGGGCAGTTATTTACCTCTCTGGGTAGAGTGAACATCAAGAACGCAAAATATACGGATGACAACAGTCCTTTGGATCCAAATTGTAATTGCGAAACATGCCGCAATTATTCAAAAGCGTACTTGCGTCACCTTTTCGTAGCTGGGGAATATTTGTCCGGAAGATTGAACACCATTCACAATTTACACTTCTATATCAACCTCATGAAACAGATGCGTAAGGCGATTCTTGAAGAACGCTTTGATGCATGGGCAAAAGATTTTTATAGCCAATTCAATGGTTCATAGAGATAATGTCAAAAAGTTTACACTCGAAAAGAAGGAAGTAACATGAAGAAAACAATCACGATTATCTTATTCGCACTTTGTGCATTTACCACTTTGAGTTTTGCAGATGCTCAATCATCTGCTCCAGTAGTGGTCGCACCGGCTCAACCAGCCGCAGTTCAAGCAGTCAATACTAATGCTGCAACCACCACGAGCGCTGCTGCGCCAGCAGCCCCTCAGCAAAGCTTATTTGGAATGGCTCTTCCGTTTATCATCATGCTGGGCGTGATGTATTTTCTGATGATCCGTCCTCAGCAAAAGAAAATGAAGGAACATCAAGGAATGATCAGCGCCTTGAAAGCGGGAGATGAAGTGATTACTTCTTCTGGAATCATTGGAACGATTCAAGGAATGACTGAAAAAGTGGTTACCTTGGAAGTTTCTAAAAATGTTCAAATCAAGATTTTGAAAAGTCAGGTGAATCAGGTTGTGAAAGGCCAGATTCAGGAATTAAACGCTTAATCAATCATGCGGGCGTCAAAAAAGGCGCCCGTTTTTTAACAAGGAGAATTTTTTCATGACGAAAAAATGGTGGACGAAGTTCTTTTTTCTCATTGCAGTGACATTGATCTCGGTCATGTACATCATGCCGACCTTTACCAAGTTTGGAAGTGACCCTAAGTCATCTTATCCATTCAGCAAGAAAATCAACCTGGGATTGGATTTACAGGGTGGTCTTTATCTGGTGATGGGAGTTGATTTCAACAAAGTATTCAAAGAAATTGCTGATCGTCAGATCACTTCTTTGAGTGATCGATTCAAGGAAAAAAATGTAGCCCTTTCCAGTGTTGCGTTGAAATTGGATGGTGTTGCACAAGATGATCCGCGCATTACTCTGAAGTTTGCTGCTGATCAGAAGAAATCTGTTCAAGAGCTTCTCTCCAAAGAATTCTCCAACCTTCGTCTGACCGATGACAAAGCCGACTCTATCGAGCTTGGAATCTCCAATGACTACCGCAATGACGTTCGTGAAAAAACGTTGAATCAGAGTATTGAAGTGATTCGTAACCGTATTGACGAATTCGGAGTTGCAGAACCTCAGATTTCATCCCAGGGTAATGACCGTGTTGTGGTCGAGCTTCCGGGAATCAAAGATGTGGATCGCGCTAAAGATCTTATCGGTCGTACCGCTAAGCTTGAGTTCAAGATTGTCGATGGCGAAGGAATGCAAAAGGTGAATCTCAGCCAATTGATTTCGGATATCGAAAAAGAAAAGAACATCAAGTTTGGGGAAGGATCCGATTCCAAATTTTCTGAATACGTAAAAATGCTGAACGAAGGAGCGAAAGGAAAAATTCCTGAAGGTTCTGAAATCGCATTTGAAAAACACGCTCAATTGAGACAGCCCCTGCTTTTGAAGTCCAAGGCTGAAGTTACCGGGAACGATCTTCAAGATGCGCTAGTGTCATTCAATCAAGAGTCTCGTCGTCCTGAGGTGACTTTTGAATTAAATGCCAAGGGTGCAGTGATGTTTGAAAAATTGACCGGTGAGAACATCGGTAAAGGACTTGCCATCGTTTTGGACGGCGTCATCCATTCTGCCCCAACCATTAACTCCAAGATTGGAGCGCGTGGGGTGATCACTAACGGTCGCGGTTCTTATGATGAAGCTCTTCGCGAATCGAAAGATTTGGCCATCGTGCTTCGTGCCGGTGCGCTTCCTGCCCAGCTAGAACTGATGGAACAGCGGGTAGTTGGACCATCTCTTGGAACTGACTCTGTTTCTAAGGGAGCGTTTGCAAGCTTGCTCGGTATTCTTGCGGTATTCCTCTTGACTGCGGTTTATTACCGGATCTCAGGTTTGATCGCGGTTGCTTCCTTGTTGATGAACGTAGTTTTGGTTTTGGCTATTTTAGTCTGGCTTGAAGCAACGTTAACCCTTCCGGGTATTGCCGGTATCGCTTTGACTGTAGGTATTGCAGTTGACTCGAACGTGGTGATTTACGAAAGGATCCGAGAAGAGTTGGGCTTGAACAAAGGTATTCATGCAGCAGTGGAAGCCGGCTTTGAAAAAGCGTTCAAGACAATCTTAGATGCCAACGTTGCCAACGGTATTGCAGCAGTGATTCTGATGATGTTTGGTACAGGTCCGGTCAAAGGATTCGCGGTCACCATGATTATCGGTATTTTAACCACATTGTTCACGGCAGTCTTTGTTTGTCGCGTGCTTTTTGATTTCTATCTGAAGCAGCAAGAAGACAAAAACGCTAAAACCCTTTCCATCTAATTGAAGAAGGAGAACTCCATGTTTCATATTATCAGTCCGAATTCGAATATTGATTTCGTAGGTAAAAGAAAAATCTGGATCGGTCTTTCGATCGCCATGATCATCGCCACGTTTGTTCTGTTCTTCACCAAAGGGTTGAACTACGGAATTGACTTTACCGGCGGAGCCGAAGTGAAAGTAAAGGTTCCATCAACTTGGGATACTGGAAAAGTCCGCTCGATTCTCGAAAAGGGAGATCTTCACGGCTTGAAAATCCTTCAAATTGGTGACGTTTCTGAAAGCACATACATGATCCGTGCTCAAGAAGAAGGAAAGAATCTTGACCTTGTTGTAAAACAAATGAGTGATTCTTTTGCTTCTGAATTGAAGGCCGGAGAATTTGAAGTGAAATCTGCTGATATCGTTGGACCTTCTGCGGGCGGCTTGCTCCGTAAGAACGGATTCCTCGCGATGTTTTATGCACTCATTTCGATTTTGATCTATGTGGCGATTCGATTTGATTTCCGATTTGCCCCCGGAGCGGTATTGGCACTCTTTCACGATGCGATCATTATTTTCGGGATCTTCATCGTAACTCAAAAAGAATTCGATTTGACCGTATTGGCCGCAGTTCTGGCGCTCATCGGTTATTCGAACAACGATACGATCATCGTATTTGACCGTGTTCGTGAAACTTTGAAAATGAATCCTAGTGCGTCGATCGAAAAAATCGTGAATCAATCGGTGAACCAGACCTTGGGTAGAACGATCATGACCTCATTGGCAACTTTTGTCAGTGTTGCAATGCTTTGGGCTTTTGGTGGTCACGTTCTTGAGCCATTTGCATTTACCTTGATGGTGGGGCTGGTAATCGGTACTTACTCTTCGATCTTCATTGCGTCTTCAATGGTGATTGTTTTGACTCATTATCAAGAAAATCAAAAGAAGACAGGCAAGTTCAAAAAACGCCGTGAAGTGAAACTTTCTCCAGAAGCGCATATTGGTCTCTGAAGTGAGCGAATCCGTTAAAGCTTCATGTTTGTAGAAATTTAGTCATGAAACAGATCTGGACTTATAAAAATCAGGAAGAGTCGCTCAAAAAAGCGGCTCTTTCGCTTTCTGAGGCTGCAGGAATCAGTCTCATGGCGGCTACTCTTTGTGTTAATCGCGGGTTAAGTTCAGCTGAGGAAGTTCGGGTGTTTTTAAATCCAAAGTTGGAAAACCTCACTCATCCATTCAAGATTCAGGATCTTGAAAAGGCAGCTCGAAGGATTTTTGATTCTCAGAATCGTCCAGATCCGGAAAAAATCCGAGTGTTCACGGATTATGATGTGGATGGTACTACGGGGGCTGCACTTCTGACTTGGTTTTTTCGTGATTTAAAATTCAACTTCAGCGTACGTCAGCCGGACCGTTTCAAAGATGGATATGGCTTGAATGTTGGAGCGGTAGAAGAGGCACATGCTGACGGTGTTAAGATCCTGATCACGGTAGATTGCGGTATCACTAATTTTGATGCGGCAAAGAAGGCTGCAGAGTTGGGAATTGAACTCATCATTGTTGACCATCATTCGATCGATCCGATTCATGGTGTACCACTGGCTTTTGCCGCGATTGATCCTCAACGATCTGATGATTCTTCCGGGCTTAAAATGCTGTGTGGGTGTGCGCTAGCTTTTTATCTTAGTTTAGGAATTCGTTCTCTGGCCAGAGATGCCGGATATTTTCATCAACATGCCGCAAATGGTGTGATTGAGCCGAATATGAAGAATCTTCTGGATCTGGTGGTGATTGCAACGGCAGCGGACATGGTTCCCTTGATTGGCGACAACCGGATTTTGGTGAAGCATGGGTTAGATATTTTGAAAGAGACCCAAAAACCAGGGTTGAAGTCCCTTTGTGAGCATGCCGGATTTTCAAACAAAACCATGAACGCATCCTCGCTGGGTTTCAGTATCGGTCCCCGGATTAATGCTTCCGGAAGAATGGGCTCGGCTGAAACAGCTTATCGTATTTTAATCTCGAAAGATCCGACCGAGAGTCATCAGCTTGCTCAGGAACTCGAATCAATTAATAAACAAAGAGCTGATTTGCAGAATCAGATTTGGGATGAAGTTCGTGCCATGGTTAGTGAAGGAATTGAAGGCGGAAAATTCTCTCACGCCGTTGTGGTGGCTTCTTCTAACTGGCATGAAGGTGTTGTAGGAATTGTAGCATCCAAGGTAACCGATCATTTCAAGCGACCTGCGATTGTCATGGCAATTCGCGAAGACGGAATCGCCAAGGGAAGTGTTCGCTCTTATGCCGGGTACAATGTTTTGGAAGCCCTGCATTTGACCAAGGAACATTTAAAAGGATACGGGGGACATAAGTTTGCAGCTGGACTATCGTTGTCTTCTGAAGGTGTTTCTGCGTTTTCAAGTGCCTACAATGATGCGATCTCTATGTTGACTCCGATTCGTAGAGAAGAGATTTACGAACTGGAAGGTGAATTCACTTTAGAAGATTTTACCCTTCAAGCGATTGAGGAAATTGAAAAGTTCGCTCCTTATGGAACGGGAAATCCTGAGCCCTTGTTTGGAGTGAAAGCCCATGTCGAGTTTCAAAGTGTGCTCAAGGGTCGTCATATGAAACTAAAACTCGGGCCTGGGCGACCGTTCGAAGGAATTTGGTTCAATGCTGCAGAGAGGCTAGAAGTCACCGAATTACTGGAAAAATCTGCCCAGCAAAGAAAAGCCTGTCTTTTTGCAGGCATTCCGGAATTGAACCGTTATTTGGGGCGCGTCACACCCACACTTAGAATAAAAGCAGCCACCGATATTCAATAGATCTTGTGTAAAAAATACATTTTCTTCATTCTTTAAGAATCACTAGCTTTCAATCGCGTTTGCTCAAGGAGGAGCTACCGTATCATGAAAACCTTGATTCCCCATCACACAGCCCTGATGAAAATGATCGCCCTCGGTCTTCTCTTTTCTTGTGAATTCGGTTTGGTCGCAGAAGCGAAAACTCGGTCACTTGCTTCGATGAAATCGGTTCCAGGTGAGTTCGTTGTTCGTTTGAAAAACTCTCCGAATGCAAAAACATTCAATACTTTTGAAGAAGTGGCGTTGAGATTGCAAAAAATCTCTGGAATCAAATCTTCGGTTCAAGTTCGTCACTTTCAAACTAGCGATCTTTTTGCCGTGATTGTTGCGAAAGATTTGAAATCGGCCCAGGAGTTATTATCCAGTGATGAGCGGGTGGCATATGCTGAGCCCAATTTTCTTTATCACATTGTGGGAGATGCCACGAATGCTGCTCCTACCAACGATCAGAAGTTATCCCAACTCTGGGGTATGAAAAACATTGGACAGGCGGATGCGGCCGGACAACTGGGCAAAGCTGGTTCAGATATTCATGTGACTCCGGTCTGGGCTGAAGGCGTTACTGGAAGCAAGAATGTGAAAGTTGCAATCATCGATACAGGTGTGGATTACACACATCCTGATCTTCAGGACAATATTTTAAGAAATGTTGCTGAAATTGATGGTGACGGTATCGACAATGACAACAATGGATTCATAGATGATGTTTATGGTTGGAACTTCAGCGAAAATAAGGCCAACGGAATGGATGATCACAATCACGGAACACATTGCGCTGGAACCATCGGCGGAATCGGAAATAATGGGATCGGAGTGGTCGGGGTGAACTGGAATGTGAGCATTCTTCCGGTTAAATTTTTGAGTGCTCAAGGAAGTGGATCCTTGGATGCCGCCGTACAATCCATTCAGTACGCAACCCAAGCCGGTGTAGATATCATGAGCAATAGCTGGGGTGGCGGACCTTATTCCCAGGCGCTTTATGATGCGATCGAAGAAGCGGGAAAAAAAGGAATCTTGTTTGTCGCTGCCGCAGGAAACGAAAGTAACGATAACGATGCGAATGCATCTTATCCTGCGAGTTATGCGCTCGATAATGTGATTTCAGTTGCAGCAACCGATAACCGTGATCAGATTGGCAGTTTCTCGAACTTTGGTCGAACCAAGGTTCATGTCGCTGCTCCTGGAGTGAAAATTCTTTCCACGGTAAGAAATAATGATTATGCGGTATACAGCGGAACCTCCATGGCGACTCCCCATGTTTCAGGAATTGCAGCCTTGATGTTGTCTGCAAACCCATCCCTAACGGATATTCAAATTAAAAACACGTTGATTCAGACCAGCGATAAGATTCGTGGGTTGGCAAAAAAAGTGGTGGCTCGGGGGCGAGTGAATGTTTACAACGCCCTTCATGGAATAGTTCCGGTCGACAATACCCCTGCGGAAAACCTCTGGCAGGATTATTCTTATAGCGCTGAAACGCCCCATCCTTATGTAGAAAACAAAACTTATCAGTTTGATATTAATATTCCCCAGGCAAAGTATATTCGGGTGATTTTTGAAACCATCGATACTGAAGCCAACTATGACAAGATTTCGATCAAAGACGGTGGCGGAAACGATGTTGAAAACTTGAGCGGCTCTTATCCCTCTGGATACACCTCGGACTACATCGAGGGTTCTAGAGGAAGCATCACCTTGAAAACAGATGCCAGCATGAATAAGTTTGGATTCAAGGTGAAAAAGCTTCAAGTCATCTTCTGACAGAATCTTGGCAGTAGTAATTCGAATCAAAAATGATTAGCCCTCGCCAGGGTTGCTGAGCGGGGGCTTTTCCTTTATTCTGGAAATATGGGTAAAGTATTGTTTCAATTTTTCTTTCTGATGATTGCTCTTCACGTGTTCAATGTGTCCGCGCAAGAGAAACCCTCTGTTTCACCGGTAGCGAGCAGTCCATCACCAACACCAACGGTTTCAGCTCCACTAACAGAAGATGAAAAGAAAAAAATCACCTTGGAGTTCAAAAAGGCTTTGAATGATCAAAAAGCTTCCATGCTTCATCAGGAGCGTTCCAGCATTAAAGAATTAGTAAGCGCTCAAAACCAAAAACGTAAAAAATGGCGTGAAGATCAAAAGCGACAGAGACGGCAGTTCTTTGATCAGCATAAAAGCGGACCAGAACGCAGAGAATATGTTCAAGCTTATTTGAAGAAAAAAGAAGAATTCGAGATTTCAATTAAAACAGAATTAGAACACGCCAAGAAAACATGGGCTGAAAAAATTCAAAACATGAAGAATCAGCAAAAGACCATCGAAGAAAAATTTCTTCAAGCTCTTTCGCAAGGTCAACGTCCCAGCCCTGAGTTCTGGCCTTCCGCAATTTAATTTAAAAAACTCAATCGCTTCCTTGAGGAGTGATCAATGTGGTTTCGGGAAACTCATTGTTTTCTTTCAAGGATCGAGAAAACTCCTTGAGCAAATCATCACTGGTGATGATTCCTCTAATTTTGCCGGTTTGATCGGATTTCACCAATAGTGCAGAAATTTTATTTTCCAGCAAAGACTCTAATGCGTCCAAGGTGGATGCGTGATCAGAAATGAAAAACGGAGGCCAGCTCATGAAATCTTTTACTTTTCGATGAGAGGCAATAACGTACTCTACTTCTGCTCCATGTCGTTTCACTTCAATGGCTCTTTGGACATCACGGTCACTGAGAATGCCAATGACTTCACCCAACTGATCCACGACCGGTAAATGACGAAAATGGTGCTCTGCCATTAAGTCACTACCTTTTTGAATGGGGTCTTCGTAGCCAATGGTCAAAGGATGTCGGGTCATCAATTGAACGATACTCTTGTTTTTCATATGAATTCTCCTCACCTGAACAGGATACGCCTGCAAAGGACAGACCGTGATGATCCACGAGGCATTCAATATGAGCTAGATCATTAAACGCCCTTGGTATCAGGGCCCCAGAGTAATTTGTGGAGTTGCCATTGAAAGCGAACGGGGAGTTGGTCCTGCACAATGAGGTCTGCCAAGGTGCGTGGCTCGATGCCCTCATAAATGCCTGGTGCATTCTCGGCTTTCATTGCGGGTGAAAAAAGGATTTCAATTCCAGCAGGTAATTTCTTGCTGAGTACTAAATTTTTAGCCCAAAGATAATCGCTCAAAGAAGTGATGACGAATTTGATTTCATCTCCGGCTTTTAAAAATTTAAGGTTTTTTTCGATTCCGCCTCTACACTCTT
>CAZZLF010000040.1:0-9358 GCA_964654965.1 uncultured Bdellovibrio sp. | reverse complement strand
GATCCAGATCGCGTCGATAATGGCTTTGTCAAAGACATTCGCTGTAACGACCTCGATGCAGGAGTCTTTCATCTTGCTTTGCTCAATCGAATCGGCAAAGACCGCATGGGTTTTGTAATGGATTTTGATAATAATCTTAAAATCAATAACCACCCGATTACTTCCTATAAGTCGACTTACTTTAATCCAGCCAACGGAGATGAGGCAATTCTTCGCAATGCCATCACTCCGATATCTGCAGTGAAGGATGCGTACAGCGTTCGTAGAAATCCGAAGGCAAAATATCTTGTCGGTGTTAAATCAGAAGTGACGTACATGTATTACATTTTCCCCGAAGGCAATCGTACGGATTCGACGGATAGCTCAGAACAAGACAAGGTCAAGACCACGACTTACACTTATGACCTAGAGCTTGATGAAAATTACAATATTCTTGGTGGAGAATGGGGCGATCGCTCCAATGAAAACGGTAAGAAAGCCAAATATGCTGAACAACCCGATTTCATCTGGATGGCGGCACCTCGCAATCTTCCTTATTCGGAAATGTCTACCTATGCATTTGCGGGTACACCCAAAGATCCTTCCAATCCTCGTCCGTTCGGAAATATGAATTGGGCATGGGATGGAAAAAGCGCGATTCCTTCGGATTGGATGAGTGCAGCCATTGCGGATGGAACCTGGCAAGCTCCTGTTCCGGGCAAGGTGATTAAGGACTCTACCGGAATAGATGATGTTTTGCCTGCAACGGCAAAAAACAGCGTGTTGAAATCTGCGCAACCGCTTTCACACATTGTTTATTATCTTTTCGATCAGTCTCGTACGGCGAATCAGTACTAAGGCTGGTTTGATTCGATTGGTACGATTTTTCCGTAATTGCGATCCATCCGTGCAAGCGGATCGAGAGCATGTGAATCGGCACGAGGAATAGTGTCTCCCGAATTCGGGTCTTTCAGCAAAAGTGACTCATCGATGTGCATCCCGATGATCCGTCCAAAGACAATGTTGCTGCCACCGATCTCGATGATGCGCTCGAGTTTGCATTCCATTGCCACGCTGAATTCCTTCACTCGCGGTGTTTTGATCCAAGTTGAAGAAACTTGGGTCAGGCCCAGTTTTTCACGTTCACTGACTCCATAGGGAAGCGACTCCCCGGTTTGATCGACTAGGTTCATCTGTCTCGAATTGGCAATGTGAATGATGAATTCCTTCTCGCGCTCAATATTGATCAAAGTGTCTTTCTTTTTTCCATTCTTTCCACTGGTCACCGAGAACATCACGCAGGGAGGTTCCGAAGATACGGCGTTAAAGTAACTGAACGCCGCCAGATTGTCGGTTCCATCCTCATTGAGAGTGGCAACGACCGCAATCGGACGAGGAATGATGGTTGAAGTCATCAGGAAGTATTTGTCTGCTCGTTTCAGATCATCAAGATGTATTGGTTTTGTTTTCAAACAGACCACTCCAGCATGCGTTCTAACGATTTTTTTGCTCCGCTCATGACCGCTTCATCGACGATAATCTCTGGTCCTTCATTTTCGAGTGCGTGCACTATTTTTTCCAGAGTGTTGAGTTTCATGAAAGGGCATTCATTACAGGCGCAATTCTGGTTGGGGGGAGCCGGAATCAGTTTCTTTCCAGGAGCTTTCTTGGACATCTGATGCAGAATGCCTGCCTCGGTGGCGACGATGAATTCGTTAGAGTCGCTCTCCATCACATATTTCAACAAGTTCGAGGTGCTGCCGATGTAGTCAGCATTTTTCAAAATTTTTTCTTCACATTCCGGATGCGCAATCAGTTTTGCCAGGGGATGGCGAGTGCGAAGTTCGATGATTTTTTTCTCTGAAAAAGTTTCATGAACCATGCAGCTGCCTTGCCAAATGGTCATTTCGCGACCGGTTTTTTCTGCAACCCATCGTCCAAGATTTCGATCAGGAGCAAAAAGGATCGGTCGATCCTTTGGTGCTTTTTCTACAATTTTCAATGCATTAGAACTGGTGCAAATCACATCGCTCATGGATTTGATGGCCGCAGAACAATTGATGTAACTGATGATGAAATGATCGGGATTATTTTTTTTGAATGCAGCAAAACGCTCTGGAGGACAGCTGTCTGAAAGTGAACACCCGGCTCTTAAGTCAGGAAGAATCACTTTTCGAGATGGATTCAGGATCTTTGCACCTTCTGCCATGAAATGCACTCCGGCAAAGAGGATCAAATCTGCGGTACTTTTTTGTGCCGCCCTTGCAAGCTCAAGACTGTCGCCAATGAAATCGGCAACATCTTGAATGTCCGGATCTTGATAATAGTGAGCGAGAATGACCGCATTTTTCTCTTTTTTGAGTTTTGCGATTTTCTGAAATAAGTCCATGGTTTATGCCTATTTCATGCTTGCATGTCCGTCAAGCGATGATACGCTGATGATAAGCGTTAATTTTTGAATCTATTTTCTGATAAGGTTGTCCCATGAGTGACCAAACCCAGCTACATTCAGATCGTTTTGTCTTGGTCGGACCATTGATGAAGGAAAGGCTCCTTGCCAATTCATTGGATCATCTTGGTTTGGAATCGGTTCCTCATATTGCCGTCGATGGTGGTGATCGTTTTGCATTTCAGCCGGCACTCGTCGTCGGAGACGGAGATTCTTCTGGAGTGATTCCGCCTTCAGCTCCCTGGATCAAAAAAATTTCGATGAATGAAACTGATTTGGGTTTTGCTCTTCAATTCCTTTCTACTCAATTAGCATCAGCGGCATGGAAGGATCTTCATCTTTTTGGTTTTCTGGGATTACGCAGAGATCACGAGCTGGCTGTGATTGGTGAACTTTTGAAAACCATGAAGGAAAGACCCCATCGGTCGATCGCAAGGGTATATGATGATTCTCTTCAACTTGAATTCTCAGTGCATAATTCTGGTAACCATGTTTTTGATCACGTTGGATTATTTTCAGTTTTATCCTTAGAGCCTTCCACGATGAGCCTAAATGGAGACTGCGTTTATCATTTGAAAGAACAGACGATGCAGCCACTCTCGGGAAGAGGCGTTTCGAATGAAGGGAATGGTCGCTTCACTGTGACCAGTAGTGGAGTTTTCATGATGATTCCGCAAAAGGCGATTTCATGAAGCCTTCATTGGTATGGACAGACTGGTTGGTATTCCTGCTGGTTTTTGTTTTCACCTTGCTCGTAGTTGCATACGGAAGAAAACAGCTAAAAAAAAATCGCTGGAAAGAAGACCAAGTCGAGCTTTTACTGATGGGAAGACGATTCACACTTCCTCTTTTCATCGCTTCGTTAGTTGCCAGTTGGTATGGTGAAATTTCAGGAGCGACCGCATTCACCTATGAACATGGTTTGTACAGTTTTCTCACCCAGAGTGTGGTCTGGTATGTTGCCTATCTCGTCTTTGCATTTTTGTTGATCAGCAGGATTCCAAAAAATCAGGCTTCCACTTTTCCGGAACTGGTGGGAAATCATCTCGGAAAACGTGCGCATCGGGTAACTGCCGTTTTAACTGTTTTAAACTCACTTCCGATTGCAGGTGTATTGAGTATCGGAATTTTCATCCATTTTATTACCGGCATTCCGGTCTTTGTAGGTTCGGCAGTCGGGGTCGTATGTATTTTTTCATATTCGATGAGTGGGGGACTTCGCTCGGTCGTCTTTGCCGATCTGGTTCAGTTTTTTGCGATGGTAACAGCGATCTTGATGGTCGCAGTTTTCTCGTTCATTCAGTTTGGTTCACCGATGGAAATGGCCTCTCATTTGCCCGTGGCCCATCTTCAACTGACTGGAGGAAAGCCTTTTTCTCAGATTTTCATTTGGGGATTCATTGCCATGAGTACGTTGGTCGATCCGCTATTTTATCAGCGAGCCCTCGCTGCAAGAGATGAAAGGCAGGCGCGGATGGGAGTTCTCGGTGCAACCCTGGTTTGGTTTGTTTTTGACCTGGCTGCGGTTACCGGTGCTCTTTATGCCAGGGCCTATATGCCTGAACTTGATTCCAATACGAGTTACCTGCATTTCGCGATGGAGATTCTTCCCCAGGGGTTGAGAGGTTTTCTGCTGGCAGGCGTATTCTCTGCAATCGTATCCAGTCTGGATTCTCACCTTTTTTCGGCATCGAGCATGATCTCTTTTGATCTTTTAGATAAGGAAAAGTTTTCCAAACGCAGGCTTCAGTTTGCGATGGCGGGTGTGGGGCTTGGTGCGCTGATCGTGACCCCGTTTTTTGATAATATCGCGATGGTGTGGAAGGTGATGGGATCCCTTTCTTCTTCTTGCCTTTTGTTCCCGTGGCTTTTGATGATGGTTTTTCCAAAGATGAAAAGCGAGTTTCGTTTTTTATCCAGTGTGGGACTTGGACTTTTATCCTGTATCGTTGGTGCTTCATTCAATTATCTCGGTATTGAGGGCACGGATCTGTTTTATTACGGCTTTTTTGGATCCCTGCTGGGGTATCTGCTTTCATTCTTGAAAGCCTTGAAATAACGCGCTGTTATAGTTGGGATTTTTCAATCGAAGTTTTCTTGGCTCCATTTGCCGATCGTGGGATAGTGGGGGCAATACATGGGAGAACCCTGAGATGAACACGACAGAAAACTCACTGGTCGAACACTTAAAGCGGATCAACCTGATTTCAGGTAAAGGTGGAGTCGGCAGAACCACTCTTTCAGCGACTTTGGCAAAAGCCAGTGCCATGGAGGGAAAAAATACCCTCTTGGCAGAACTCGAAGATGATTCGGGATGGGATTCTCCGCTCGCTCGGCATTTTGGTCGCAAACATTTTCAAATCGAGCCCCATGAAATTCAAACTAACTTGCATGCAGTTACGCTTTCAGCTTCTGTTGGTCAGGAAAAATTTCTGAACAGTTTTTTAAAATTGAGTTCATTGACTCAAATGGTGATGGGAAATCAGGGAATCAAATGGTTTCTGGAAGGTGCTCCTGCTTTCAAGGAAATGGGATATTTCTATCACTTGCTTCAGCTTTTGAAGAACACCGATTACGATTGCATCATTTTGGATCTTCCGGCAACAGGTCACTTGATCGGTCTTGCCCGCCTTCCCAATGTGTTACTGAAAATGATGCCGATTGGTCCCATTGCTGAAAAACTGCGTGAGGGACAATCGTTCTTTTATGACAAACGCCAAACCGCTGCATGGGTGGTGACGCTTCCCCAGGCTTTGCCGGTGAGTGAAGCGATTGAGCTGAAAGAGTCTTTGGTGAAAGAACAAATCCCTGTTGGTGGATTTGTCCTGAATCGAGCTCCATTCAATCCATTTACTCCAGAAGAAGAAGCGGTTCTTGAAACCATGAGCACTAAAAGCAAAACCCATAAACTCATGATTGATCTCGAGCGGATTCGCCGTTTGCGTGAGGCGGAAAAAAGATTGAGCGAATCAGGAGAACTCTGGATCGCGCCTGAATCTGAAAATCCGGTTGAAGAGGAAGGGTTCGGATTCCGTGTCCAAAAATTCCCTTCATAAGCTACTCGCTGAAAAACGATGTGTCATTGTTTGCGGAGGCGGTGGAGTGGGAAAAACCACTACTGCTGCCAGTCTTGCCGTAGCAGCAACGAAGTTTAGAAAAAATGTTTTGGTCGTCACGATTGATCCGGCAAAGAGGCTCGCAGAAGCGTTTGGGTTCACCCAGCGTGCACTCGATCAGGGTGGGGAGCCAATTGTTCTTTCCGATGAAGCCAAACTAAAACTCAAAATTTCTAACGAAGTTTCACTTTCAGTTGGAATACTCAATCCAAAATATGTTTTGGAACAGATCATCGCCCAAACTCTTTCGCCCGCTCAGGCTGAAACCCTGAAAAAAACCATGCTTTACTCCCAACTGAGCGAAATGGTGTACGGACTTCAGGAGTATACGGCATATGAGTGGGTTACTCGCATGATTCAGGAATCCAAATATGATCTGATCGTTTTGGATACTCCACCTTCATTTCATGCCAAGGATTTTTTTCTAGTACCAACGAAAATTAAAAACCTCATGGAGAGTAAGGTGTTTCAGATTTTTACTCCAAAAAGAGGAGGGTTTTTCAAGACCATGCTTTCTTTTGGTTGGGTCGAAAAATTACTCGGTGAGAGAGTTTATCGAGAAAGCCGGATGTTTCTGGAGACGTTTACTCTTTTACGCGATCGAATTATTGATCGCTGTGATTTACTGGCGCGTTTTTTTACTCAGAAAGAAGTTGCCGTGGTTGCAGTGGCGACACCGGAATCTTCAGCAATGTTTGAGCTTGAAGGATTAAGTCGTTTTTTAAAGGATCGAGGAATTGAGCTCGAAGGCATTATCGTCAATCAGGTAGAGCAATCTTTGGAAGATGCGCTTCTTTTTTCCCAGAATGAAAATGATTCAGCTTCTGAACCGGATTCATCACCGGAATGGTCTAACGAATTACAGGAAAAAATTCTTAAACTGGAACTTCATCAGGAAAAAAGAGCCGAGAAAGCGAAGCTTTCAGTTGAAAGATGTCGGGCCAAATACCCAGGAATCGAAGTCGTGAGTGCGCCCATGGTGTACGATGCCGACGGATTTACCATCTTAAAAATGACTTCTTCTGCCATTGTTTCTTCTCAAATCGTCTAAAATTGACTTTGAAATGAGGGTGTCCGCACTGACACATTCATTGGTTTCGCTGGTTCGCCGATAATATAGAGTGGTGAACCCGTTTTCGAGGATTGGATTACGAATTCCAAAGTCCGTGGTTGTTCTTTTCATTGCATTGACGGTAGGTGCATGTGGAAAGATCAGGGCCGTGGGCCAACTCCATTTGGACCTTCAGGCACCGAAGGAGCCAGTGGCCTTGTCATGGGTAGAGAGTTCACCATTGAATTCAAATACAGTGACTGCTTCTTGGATCCCTTCAACTTCGAAAGATTATACCAGCCAAAAAATTCAGTTTTATTCAGATGGTTCTTGTTTGGTCAAGGCAGGTGCCAAACTCGTGATCGCCAAAAAAAATACGACAACTCAGGAACTGATCACAAGCGCTGATGGTGAATATAGTTATCAGATTTATTCGTATGATGAAAATGGCAATGTCGGCATTTCCCGGTGTTCCGACCCGATGGTGGTCGACACGACTCCACCGGTGATTGCGATCCAAGTACCGTCCAATCACAGTTTCATTAACATGGCTAGAGACTCCACAAACTTCAAAGTCTCAGGAACATGTAGTGAAGAGGGCCGTCTAGTCAGGGTTCAGGTTGACGGAACGGAGGTCGGAACAGCGAACTGTCAGAGCGGGGCGTTTGATTCTAGCATTCCAGATCTTTCCAACACTCCGGTGGATACAACCGTTTGGAGTTTAGGATTGCATTCCATCACGGCATCCACGATAGATCTGGCAACCAATCAAACTACGTCAAGTTCCGTGAGTGTGAATCGAGATGTTACTGCTCCAGATGGTGCCTCAGTGTTGGGCTGGTCAAGGGCTTCACCTTCAAAAATTTCAAATGTGAATGCTTCTTGGTCAAAGTCGGTATCCACTGATGTCACAGAACAGCTGATTCAATTTTATACGGGTAATTGCTCTGTTGAATTGGGCGCAGGGATACCATTAGATCCAGGAACTGAAACTCAAGAACTGACAGGAGCGCATGGACAAACTTATAGTTATCGAATCCAGAGCACCGATGTTGCTGGAAACATCACCCAGTCTGAGTGCTCCAGTCCTTTGGTAATTGATACCAGCGCACCAACACTGACGATCACGAAAGCAGATGATTGGGTGAATACTGCAAATCAAAATGCATACGCAGTGGGAGGAACTTGCGGAGACTCAGGAACCGGCATTAATGGATACATGAATGTGATCATTAGTGATGGAGTGACAACGAAGAGTGGATCAGTACTTTGTGTGGATGGTTTGTATGAAAGGACTTTTAATTTGCCGGGTGGGGGTTCGTTGAGTGATGGGGTGAAACAGATCACGATTACGGTGACGGCAACTGATTACGCCGGTAACGGAACTACGGTAACCAAAGATCAAATATCGAAAGATACGGTGAATCCATTACTGAGTATCACGAGCGCACCGAGTTGGTTGAATGTGGGCAACGAATCGTCTTATCCGGTGAGCGGAACGTGTAGTGACGCTACATCTGGAATCAGTGGAAACGTAACCGTGGTGATGAGTGATGGGGTGAGTTCTGTTTCTGCAATTTCAGCATGTGAAAACGGGGCGTTTATTGCCAAGTTAAACGGAACAGGATTGGTCAACGGAGTGAATGTGATCACGATTACGGCATCCGTCAGCGATGCGATGGGATACGTGACCACCACCGCGCCCCTCACGCGATCCAAGGATTCAATTGCGCCCGTGTTATCCATCACGAGTCCTTCCAATGGGGGCTTTTTAAAAGAATCAGCGAGTATTCCGGTAATATTCACTCTCGTCGATCAGGATGCGACGAATACCCAGACTTTTGCATTTCATTATGACAACGGCTCCACGGTGACTAATTTTTCTGTTCCTGTCACTAACGGACCTTTCACGGCCGGTTCACCCGGAATTTTTAGCCAATCCATTTCCACCACGGGGCTCACTGAAGGTACTCACGTGAAAGTGACGATTGAATATTCCGATTTGGCTGGTAATTCAGTTCAAGCTGAGGGTGATTATTCCATTGATACGCATGCCCCTTCAGTCACGGCATTTTCGATCAATAATGGGGAAGCATCTACAGTCAATAACTACGTCAAGATTGCCGTGTCTGCTCAAGACTCCTACAGCAAAGTCAGTAAATTTTGTTTGAAGAACGGTGATGCGACAACTCCATCGGATTCTCATTCTTGTTGGATGAGCGCCACTCAGCCAAATACCAATGCAGCACCGGGATTGACGATTTCATTTACGAATTACGATTATATTATTGGTTTTACTCAGGCGAGTTATACGGTTTATGCATGGGTTAAAGATGAAGCGGGTAATATTTCTTCGCTCTCGGCGCTCGGAACAGGAACAGCTGGTACGGATAAAGCCAGTATCTATTATTATCCCGGTTCTCCTCCCACCATTACTGCGCTCAGTGTGGTGAATACCGATACCCCAACGCTTCCGGCATCCACAGCTGAAAAAACGTTTACGACGAGCAGTGATCTTTTTATCAAATGGAATGCATCCGACGCTCAAGGGTTGGCTGCCAGTCCGATCTCGATTTATTACAGTACGAACAATACCACTTATCAGGTCCTCTCTGGAATGTCAGATATCACCAATGATCAGGGTGCAGATTGTACACTGAGAGGTGGTTTTACCGGCTGTCGAAAACTAACTGCTCCCACCAATGGTTTTTTTAGAATTAGAATCGTTGCTGAAGATGCCAACGGTACGACCACTCAACACAA
>CAZZLF010000039.1:0-9412 GCA_964654965.1 uncultured Bdellovibrio sp. | reverse complement strand
GAGGGAAGTTCTGAGATTGGGGACGAGAAGATAGAGCTTTTCATGAAAACTTTGCCAATGATGAAGGGAATACCTGTTTTTGGAAGCCTTCTTGAATATCGAAATCAGAAAATCAAGTTCTTGTCCAAAATGAGAGACCAATTTGGAGATCAAGTCCTATTCAAGCTGGGAAAACACCCTCTGGTCTTGATTACGAATCCGGAAGATATCCAGTGGATTGAAGCGAAGAATTATAAGAATTACGTTAAGGCGACCAATTTAAGAGAACTCATTGGTGACGGAATTTTCATGAGTGAAGGTGAAAAGTGGCGTAAGCAAAGACGGCTTATTCAGCCCACATTTCATCAGGCCAATATTTTGAAAATGATCGACACGATGAATCGAAGGATCGGTTCTTACCTTGATTCTTTGAGTTCTGGGAAGTTTGAGCCTGCCTATGGCGTAAAAAAAATGGTTTTTGAAATTGTCGGTGAAGCACTTTTTGGAGACGAGCTGGGTAAAGATTTCGATGAACTTCGTCACAGTATGGAGTTCATCAATCGATTTCTGACCAATCGTTTTAGCCAATTGATACCGGTCCCCTTAAATTTCCCATCGTTATCGAATTTAAAATTTAAAAAAGCTAAAAGATCTCTTGAAAGAACCGTTGGTAAAATCATTTCAAAAAAACAAAAACAAATCGCTGAAGGCGTGGTGAGTGACGACATTGTTACCAAAATGATATTGGCACGTGATCCGGATACGGGTGAGTCCATGTCTTCGGAGCAATTGTGTGATGAAAGTATTTCACTACTGGTGGCAGGGTATGAAACGACCGGCCATCTTCTGGAGTGGATGTTGCACCTTCTGGCTACACACCCGGAGGTGCAAGCAGAGTTGGTGAAAGAAATTGATGAAAAAATCAATCGACGCGTTCCTGCCGGTGAAGATACTTTTCAGCTCGTTACTTTGAATAATGTGGTCGAAGAAACCTTGAGATTGTATCCTTCAGTTTGGGCTTGGACTAAACGGTCACTACAAGAAGATGAGATGAGGGGGGCGATGTTTCCTGCGGGCTCAATTTTTTATCTTTCACCTTATCTGATGCATCGACACCCGAAATACTGGTCAAATCCAGATTCTTTTATTCCTTCTCGCTGGACCGCGGAACTTAAGGAAAAAAACAAACATGTTTACTTTCCGTTTGGCATGGGACCAAGAACTTGTGTTGGTAAGCATTTTGCCTTAATGGAAATCAGATTGTTTCTGATTCAGTTTTTTCAACGTTATCAGATCCAGCCCGATGATACGCAAAAGGTTGAACCTCAGTTTCAACTGACGATTGCGATGAAAAGCCCACTTTCATTGATTCTTAAGCGGAGGCAAGGTTGAACACCTTAAAGCTGCTTTTGGATCGCGATCTTTCTCCTAAGACACTGGCATTCTTTCCTCTCGATGGAACTCCCGTTGATTTTCAGGAAATGTATTCAAAAGCAGTTGCAGCACGGATAAGGCTTCAAAAAGTCGGAGTTGTTCCGGGCAGTGCTGTGTTGATGGCAGATCAGATTTCTGCCGAATTTTATTCAGTGGTTATGGCAGTGTTGTCATTAGGTGCAACAGTGATGTTGGTTGAACCATTCCTGCCACTTTCTGAAATAGAATTAATCGTGGATCGGATCAAACCCAAGGTTCTGGTTACATCGTGGATGGGGCGAGTATGGGGTATTCGTGCAAAATCGATTCGAACTATTCCTTATTGGATCAGCTCACAAAAACTCTGCGGATCTGGTTCGGGTGGGAAGCTCATTGCTGAAAGTGTTAGTCCTGAATTTCCGGGCATTATTACTTTTACCACCGGAACTACGGGAAAGGCCAAAGGAGTGGTCCGGACTCACTCTGGATTAACAGCTCAGAATCTTGCGATCAGAAATGCTGCTCAAATGGATCAATATCAGAAACCTGATCTGGCGATTTTTGCGAATCTCGTGTTGGCCAATCTGGGAATGGGTCGAGGAACCATTTTTGTTCCACCGCGATGGAAAAAAAATGACCTTAAAAAAATTGAAGCATTACCTTCCGAGCTTCAACCCGAGACCTTGAGTTGTGGACCAGCATTTTTGAATCAGTTGATGAAACTTCAACGACTTCCAAAATTAAAATCCATTCATGTGGGTGGAGCATTGACCGATTGTTCTATATTTGAAGAAAGTTTTAAACGCTTTGGTGAAAATACCAGGTTCATTCATGTGTACGGAAGTAGCGAGGCAGAGCCAGTCGCATTCGTTGATGCTCGAATCGCAGTGAACGAAAGTAGAAACCGTGGCTTCGTCCAAACTTTGCTTGTGGGTAAAATGATTCCTGAGATTAAAGCAAGTCAGGAATCATCAGGTCTTTGGGTAACCGGCCCTCATGTTTGTCCTTATTATGTCGCCAATGATTTGGAAAATTCTAAAACCAAACGTCGGGATGACGAGGGACGGATTTGGCACTTCATGGGAGATCGAATCGAGCAGGATTCAGAAGGCTTCTGGTATCAAGGACGCTCATTTCAGACGAAAGAAGATTTTCTTCTCGAACAAAGAGTTTATGCGTTCTTACAGAATACAGCATGTTTTGTGCAAAGAACCCCAGACCATAAATTGATTCTAAAAGGCGAGGAAGTCGAATCCCGTGGTTCTGAATTATTGAAGAAGTTTCCTGAAATCCAACAAGTGCAAGAAGTAAAAATCAAACGTGATCGACGCCATCGCGCAAGAATCGATCGAGGAGCAAGTTCATGAACTCAAGATGGGGCATTTATTTCAAAGAACGTTTTCCGTTGATTCCCAATCTTTTGGTCGCATTGGGGATTACCCATTCTGCGAGAATCATCGCTGAATTGAATTCGGGGGTTTCGTCAGATCATCTCAACACTTTTCTAGCAGTGGTGGGAGGGATGCTTTTTTTGGCTCAGATTCGTCTCATGGATGAATATAAGGATTTTGAAAAAGATAAAATTGCTCATCCCGAGCGTCCCTTGCCAAGAGGGCTATTTCAACATCATGAATTCGGAAATTGGATCTTTCGTTTTAATGTTTGCATGGTCGTTCTAGCCCTTTTGATTGGGTGGTTACTGAATCCAGTAGCGGGAATTCTATTTGGTGTTGGAACCATCTATCTTTTTCTCATGTTCAAGGAGTTTTATAGCGGAGCGTGGCTCAGCAAACATCCAATGCTCTATGCGATTTCTCACCAACTTATTATTTTCCCGATGGGAGCGTTTGTCTACTCGTGCTATCAGCCAGAAATTTTTCAAAATGGATCTGTGTTCTGGTTTTGCCTTCTCCTTCTTGGGGCATTTTTTGGGTTTGAAGTGGGAAGAAAGTTGGATCCCGCAGCGCATCCGATACTAAAAACGTATCTGACCCAATATGGAAAAAATAAAACCGTGATTTTACTTTTGGGACTTCTGGCTTTGGCAACACATGCAGGAACTCGTCTCGGGGCCGAAGCTCTATTGGGGCCGATTTATGTGATGACCATTTTAATCTCGAGTCTGATCTGGTGGTCGCCTGAAAAATTCAAAATTGTGGAAGGAATCGTTACTCTGTACCTGCTCCTCTCGATTTGGGCCATACCGATTGTTCGCCTTTTTGGAGGAATCAAGGCATGAGCCGATCTTTTTTAGACTCCAATAATACTGATCAAGATTTTGTTCTTTTCGGGGGTGGAAAAGCAAAAAATCTTGCAATATTGACCAGGGCTGGAATTCCCGTTCCCGAATGGTTCTGTATTTCGAGTCATGTTTTTGATGAATATCTCGATCTTCACCAGCTTCGTCGTGTGCTTGTTCCCCAGGAAGATCTGGAAGGGTTTGCCAGCAAGGTTGAAAAAAGTTTTCTTGCTCATCCCTTACCAGCAGCTTTTGAAAAAGAGCTGGAATTCAAATTGAGCCAATTGGGATGGATGGATGCATTCTTGGCTGTTCGATCGAGTGGACTGGATGAAGATTCCAAAGACCATTCATTTGCAGGGTTATTTTCAAGTTTTCTTTTTCAAAAAGGAATCGCTGCCATTTCGGAATCGATTCGACGCTCATGGGCTTCCGCATTTTCGGCCCGCGCACTCAGTTATCGTCAGCAACGAGGAATACTTTCCCCTCAGCAGAAAATGGGTGTGGTCATTCAACGCATGGTGAATGCTGAAGTGGCTGGGGTACTATTCACACGGAATCCCCTCAATCCTTTGGATCGAAATCATCTGGTGATTGAGTCGGTGTGGGGACTTGGTGAGGGTTTGGTGAGTGGAGAGCTGGAAGCCGACCATTTTGTCGTGGATAGAGCTTCTGGTTTGATTCGCGAGAGCCGGCTTGCGGAAAAAAGTCATGCGATGAGACGAGCGCCCCAGAGTGGAATTCAAAAAGAGCCAGTGATAGGCTCCATGATCCAGGATGCATCTCTTCAGCCTGCTCAAGTGTTGGAATTAAAAAATGCCGCTTTGAAACTCGAAACGGTTGGCGGCTGCCCTCAGGATATCGAGTGGGCGATCGAAAATGGAAAGATATCTTTTGTCCAGATGAGACCGGTGACTTCGCTTCCTCCTGAAAGTTTTTACGATCCTCAGGTCAATGGAAACGAGGCGACCCTTTGGGATAATTCTAATATTATTGAAAGTTACAGCGGGGTTACCTCTCCATTCACGTTTTCTTACGCCAGTCATGCATACCACCAGGTTTATCGTCAATTTGCATTGATGATGAAAGTTCCAGAAAAGGTGATTTTGGATCAGGAGTTCAGGCTTAGAAACATGTTGGGAATGGTTCGCGGAAGAATTTATTACAACCTGATCAACTGGTACCGTCTTCTGATGATGATGCCGGGATCTGCCGGAAATCCAGCATTCATGGAAACGATGATGGGGGTGAAAAAATCCCTTTCTTCAGAACATCAAAAGGTTTTTGATTTCATGAAAAATCCGCCCCAGTATGGTTTTGCATTTCAGCTGAATCTGGTGGCGGTTTCCCTCTGGCGTTTTTGGAAAAGTGATTCCATCATTCGCGAATTTAAAGAACATTTTACTGCATTATATAATGAGGGGCGAAGACAGGATTTTCGGTCCTGGTCGCTTCAACGTCAGATTGAATATTTTCTTTATCTTCAAAAGGAAATTTTACCGAGATGGCGCGCTCCGATCGTGAATGACTTTCTATGTATGGTATTTTTCGGTCTACTGAAAAAACTGACTGAAAAATGGGTACAATCCGGTGACGAAGGTGCATCCCTTCAGAACGATTTACTGTGTGGGCAAGGTGATCTTGAAAGTACCGAACCCACCAAGATGTTGATGAGAATCGCGAAATCGATTGATCTGGGGGAAGCCTCATTTCGAAGCTGGTTCATTTCTCATACCGCTGATGAAGTCTGGAAAGGATTAGTAAATGGAAAAAATCCAGAGGTGTATATTCAATTCAAAAAATTCCTGGATCTTTACGGATTTCGTTGCGTGAACGAATTGAAATTCGAAGAGCGGGATCTGCACGATGATCCAGGATTTGTCGTTGGTAATGTTTCTAGCTACGTTCGAATGAAGACTTATTCAATTGAAGCAATGGAAGAACGCGAGAATCAAATTCGAAATCAGGCGGAATCAATTGTGAAACAGAAGGTTGGCGGGTTGAAGCAGTGGGTTTACTTCTGGATTTTAAAACATGCAAGAAAAGCGGTTCGGAATCGTGAAGATCTGCGTTTTGATCGCACGAAGAGTTATGGACTCGTTCGCCATTTGATGAGAGCAGTGGGTGGAAATTTCGTGAAACTCGGTTTAATTGATAATGAGTTTGATCTTTTTTATCTCACTCTAGATGAAATCATCTCATTTGTAGAAGGACGTCTACCCACACAATCGATTCGGGATCTGGTGAACATCAGAAAACCCGTTTTTGATGAGTATCGCAAGACTCCTTCACCTCCGGATCGATTTGTTACTTATGGAGCAGTCGGTGTGTCGATGGCTTATCCATCTGTGCTCGATGCGGGAGACCTTTTGAAAGACTTGAAACCAAAATCAGATGACCCGAACCTTTTATTTGGAACTCCATGCTGTCCTGGAATTGTTGAAGGGGTTGTAAGAGTTGCTCATGAATTGAAAGATACTGAAAACCTTCAAGGTGAAATTTTAGTGACCTCAAGAACTGATCCGGGGTGGGTACCCCTATATCCCTCTTGCTCTGGGCTATTGATTGAGCGTGGAAGTCTTCTTTCACATTCCGCAGTTGTTGCCCGTGAACTGGGGTTACCGACTATCGTCGGAATTTCAGGTGGATTGATGACTCGTCTTCGTTCTGGCCAGAAAGTAAGAATCGATGCAGGAAAAGGGGAGGTTCGAATCCTATGATCCGTGAGTTGAACCTGGCAGAATCGCTGAAATATTTTGCGAAAAACGAATCTGAAATCCACTTTCTTTCTTTTCCATTTCAATTTCAAAGAGCCCACTGGATTGCCGAAGAAAATGGAAAAATTTTTGGCCGAATTTCTGCAAACTTATCCATCCGTGATTCTGCCCGTGGATATATCGGCATGTTTGAGTGCGATCCTTCGCATGCTCAAGCATCAAAGACTACAGCTTCTCTGATCGCAGCTGCAGAAAAATGGCTTCAAGAACGAGGTGTAAAAAAAATCTATGGTCCTGTGAATTACTCAACCATGTTTGCGTATCGTTTTGAGTTGCCAAGGAAGTCACATGAGCCCGTGCCATCATTTTTTTGGGAACCTACTCAACCAGCTGAATATCTCAATTGGTTCTTCGACGCAGGCTACTCGGTTGCGGATGAATATTTTTCGAGAGCTTTCGAAAATTTGCATTTGATCGTTCCTAAGTCACAGCATCGCTATGATGAGGCATTGAAACTTGGATTTAAAACTAGGGTACTCGATTTTTCAAATGATCCTGAACATGAGTTGAAGATGCTTACTAAAATCAATGCAGGTTCGTTTGAGGAAAGTTTTCTTGCCGAGCCTTTTGATGAAAACGCTTATCGATCCCTAGTTGCCCCCCAATTTTTCAAAGTTTTGTCTGAGTTCAGTTTTTTCATCCTGAATCCAAAGGGTGAAGAAATTGGATACTTTTTCTTATTTCCTGAAAATGGTTACCTAGTATGGAAGACCATCGCCATTCTTCCTGAATATCAGAAGGCTGGTCTGGCGGGATTTGGAATCCATCATTCATTATTGCTAGCAGAAAAGCATGGAATCGAAAAAGTACTGACAGCTTTGATTCGAAAAGGCGCCCCGAGTGAAGTCCTGTTGAAAAGGGCAGAGTCGTTTCTGATGTGGGAGCATCGGTATGCTGTTCTGGGGAAAACTATCTGACTTCAATTTAATGATTATATTTTGGCCAGTTTTCACCGCTTAACCTGCACGAAATTGAAATATCCTCGGCAGCTCTGATTATTCTGCGAGTGACTACATTTACTTGGCAGTCATAATGAATGATCTTTGCATCCCAGTCAGAGTAGGAATCGCCTGAAACTTGGAACTCAAATTCATCAGTTTGTAAAAATTGAAAATCAGAGATAAGAGAGGGAGCTCTGACGTGGCCTTCGTCTTCAAAGTAGACGGAGCGGGTGATTTCGTCGAAGATAATTTCCTTTGCCCGCTTGGTTAAATCACCAGCATGAGATGAGTTTGAAAATAACATAATTAAAGCAGCTATTTTTAGCATCGTCAGGTCTCCTAAAAGGGGTTATTGACCTCCCCGGAATTAACACGAAACCTTGATTTTTGTCAAAACACTGGTTTTTGGAGTTTAAAAAATCGTGTTACATTAAATCCATGCTGCTTCCAGCTTTCATTGGCTTTTTGATGGGATTTTTGGGAGCGATTCCCATTGCAGGCCCAGTCTCAGCTTTGGTCCTGCATCACGGATTAAAGCTACAAATCGGTCGTGGAATTGCACTCGCTGCCGGTGCGGCGTTGGCAGAAGCCATTTATGTTTTCATGGCTTTTCAGGGGTTTAACCTCATTTTTACTGCGTACCCGCAACTCGATTTGATTTCTAAATGGGTTGGTAGTTTGATCTTAATCAGTTTGGGATTCTATTTTCTTTTTCAGAAACATTCCAAAACAACGGTAATCGACCCCGGTCAAAGGAACGAAAAAAAACGAAATTCTTTTTTCTTTGGATTCACAGTGAGCGTGTTGAATCCGACTTTGATGGTGACATGGACTACGTTGATCGCCTCTATTCACGCCTATCATTGGTTTGAGTACAATAAGGTAAATTCAATCAGTTTTTCGACGGGTGTCGCCATTGGAATTGTTTCTTGGTTCCTGTTGATGCTCATCATGATTCGAAAACTTGCTTTCTCCTTTGAAGCGCGTTTAGTGAGTCAAATTCTTAAATTAATTGGAATGGCTCTCGTCATCACTGGAATTTATGGAATCCTAAGAGCGATTCATCTTACGGTTTTTACCTAGAACTTGAGTGGACAGGCACGCCTATTCATGAAACACTTTTTTGATGTCAGCACCAAAAACAATCCATGTCCAATATCCTGAACCTCATCTTGGTCGCATGAAGGCGATCTTAAAAGCTCATCCAGAGGTGAAAAAGCTGTTTGGACCCAATTCATGGTCAGCGCTCATTATTCTGGCGATTGTGGTTTTTCAAATGGTGATTGCCTCTTTTGCTCACCAGATGAATTTCTGGATGATTCTGGCTTTTTCTTGGTTAGTCGGTGCAGTCATGAATCATGCTATGTTTGTTTTGATTCATGAAGCCGCACATAATCTGATTTTTACCGGATCCAAAGCCAATAAAATCTGGTCGATTATTGCTAACTTGCCAGTTGTATTTCCAGCCGCGATTGGATTCAGAACTTTTCACTTGATCCACCACCGGTTTCAGGGAGATTTAAACAAAGATGCTGATCTTTCCGGCCCTCAAGAAGCTGCATGGGTTGGAAATTCCTGGTTTCGAAAAACGCTCTGGTTATTGGGTTTTATCTATGTTGAAGGAGTTGTTAGACCGAATCGATTGAAGAATATTCGATTCATGAATGACCCTTGGATCTGGATCAATGTTGGAGCTTGCCTTGCCTTTGCAGGGGTGATGGGTTTTGGATTTGGTTGGGAATCGGTTGGTTATCTATTGCTTTCTTCTGTTTTCTGCGTTGGTTTACACCCGTTGGGAGCCCGCTGGATACAAGAACATTACGTATTTCACGCGCCACAAGAAACTTATAGTTATTACGGATCCTTCAACTATGTGATGTTGAACGTAGGTTATCACAATGAACACCATGACTTGATGGTGATCCCTTGGAATCGATTACCCACTCTTCGTAAAATGGCTTCTGAGTTCTATGAGCCGCTTCATTCTCATACTTCTTATTGGAAGCTTTTGTTTCGATTTATCTTTGATAAAAATATCACCCTTTATTCAAGAGTGACTCGAG
>CAZZLF010000038.1:0-9721 GCA_964654965.1 uncultured Bdellovibrio sp. | reverse complement strand
GGTCAATACCCTCTGGGTAATGAAACTTGGCCAAAGCCCCAACTTGAAAGCCACCTTGCGCCAATGCCTTTAAAAACTCGTTATCGCGATTTTTGTTTGCATAGGCTTCCGGCTGCTCATTGTAATAGAGCTTCGCTGGGCATTCGTAAGCGACCTTAAAACGCGATTTAGAAAGATATCGAGCCATTAAGAAAATGGTAGCCGAATTCTAAACCTGAGTCGATCTTGGATGTTATTTGAAGCGATTAGCCTCATCAGGAAACATCGAAATCGGCCTCCAATTGATTTTCAAAACATCTCTAGATTGCTTCTCAATCTGCTGAAGGCACTCACGCGACCGACACTGACTTCGGTTAGAAATCTTCACCGCCAACCCTTCAGTAGTGGCAAGAGCCAACATAAAAATGAACATTCGAAACATAGCCAAACCTCCTAGGCATATTGAGGCCACCCACAAATTATAAAACTCGTGAAAAACCTCGGAAAAATCCCTGAAATCCTAATGAGAATGACATCTGCGAAACTGCTCTTTTGACGCAAATGCTGGAAGCCAACATGAAGCCAAAAGAAGCCAACTTGAGTAACGTTGTGTAACGCTCTGTAACGTCGGCTTGAAAAATGAACTCAAAAACCCCGTGAAAACTCGGTTTTTGTTTTGATGACTTATCGGAGGTTTGGAATTTTTGACTTGATAAAAATGGGGTGACCAACGGGGCTTGAACCCGCGACACCTGGAATCACAATCCAGTGCTCTACCAACTGAGCTATGGCCACCACAATTTCAAATGAACGAGACCAAAAACTAAACGATTTAAGCCCCAATTGTCAAGATAACCTTTTAAAACTGCTCACCATTCCTGATCTTTGACGCAAATCAACAAAAGGGGCGTAAAATTTAAATAACCCTGCGAAACAGCGAAAAAATTCCGAAAATCCCCCTCTTGGATTGGGGGTCCCCACCCGGTCTGGCGGCTCCTCACTTGACGATTCTACGGCACGGTGTTGTCATCAAAAGAAGGGGATTCTTATGAAAAAAATAACACTTTCGATGGCGATTCTTGCCGCTGTTTTCACTGCTCAAACTTCACATGCCGGAGTTTTCAACATTCCACAATTCGTAGAACTAAAAAGCTGGTCAGTTGGTCTTGAACCAGAAGCCACGTTCACTTCTGGCGGAAGTTTTTCAAATACCCTGAAATTTACATACGGAATCGGATCACTCTCAAACGTTCAAGTGGGGATCGGAACAGGATCAGGCAATCGCGGATTCCGCACGGGTGCAACCTACACTTTCGATTTCATTCCTGATCTCGATGGCCAGATCGGCGCTGGTATTGCATTTCAAACTTACTTTTATAAAGTTCGTTCCAACTACGGTCAGACTGAACTCACCCTTTATCCTTACGTGCATAATGAATATGAAGTGGCAGGAAACATTGCCCTGGATCCATACATTGCCATTCCCTTTGGCCTTGCACTCAACAATGGCGCTTACAACACGATCTCTCAATTCGTGGTGGGTGGATATTTCAAGACAACCAAAAACTTCGGGATCAATACTGAAATCGGTATGAACTTGAAAGGCGCTGATTCTTACCTCTCGGGTGGAATCACGTATCGTGACTGATGCCGGTTCTTCTTGGCAGTCTCGATGAAAAAGCGGCGCAGGCGTTGAAGTCCAAAATCAAAGGACTTTGCTTTGACATCGATGACACCTTTTCTTCACACGGAAAAATCACCGCTGAAGCGTTTCAAGCGTTGTGGAATTTGAAAAATGCGGGAATCAAATTGATTCCGGTGACGGGTAGACCTGCGGGTTGGTGTGATCACATCGCGCGGTTCTGGCCGGTGGATGCGGTCGTGGGTGAAAACGGTGCATTCACGTTGTATATGGATCGCACTTCAAATGGGCGCGAGAAACTTCATCGCTTTGATACGCTGTCGAATGTCGATAACACCTTGGCAAAAAGCAAACTTGCTTCGTTGAGAACGACTCTGGAAAAAGAATTTCCGGGAATGTGCTATGCCTCTGATCAAGCGTATCGGGAATTTGATCTGGCGATTGATTTCTGCGAAGACGTTCCTGCGTGGAAAGATTCAGAAGTCGAGCGACTGGTCAGGGTATGTGAGCGTGAAGGAGCGATTGCTAAAATTTCGTCGATTCATGTGAACACCTGGTTTGGAAGTTACACGAAGATCGAGGGCATTCAGAAATTTCTTTCCTCGAGTGCGGCTCAGGCATTGGGGCTTCCGAAAATGAATGAATTGATTTTTGCGGGAGATTCCCCCAACGACGAACCGATGTTTGCCGCGTTTGAAGAAAGTGTCGGAGTGGCGAATGTGAAGAAGTTTCTTCCGATGATGAAGAACCCGCCGAAATACATTACCGCTAAAGAGATGGGATCGGGGTTTTCTGAATTAGCAGGATTTCTTCAAAAGTAAGATACATCACTGGCCAATTTTGATGGGTTTGGTGGTTGAAGTGCCACCATTCATTCTGAATTCCAAGAAAATGATTCGCCTTCATCGTTGACTGAAGCAGGTCACGCAAGCGGCGCGATTCTTCTGTACCACCGGCGTAAGCGACGTGAGACTTTTCGTTCATTTCATCAAAATCACTGGGCATGGCGACGGGTTCGCCGGTATCGAGTGAATACATCGAAAGATCGACGGCACAGCCGCGATTGTGGGACGACCCTTTTTCAGGATCTGCCAGAAACTGGCGATCGTGGGTGTTTGAACGATCCCAGAACAACTTGGTCACCGACCAGGGACGGTAGCCATCAAAGATCAACAGACCAAAACCGTGTTGGGCAAGTTCTTGATGGACGCGATAAAGATCTTCAGCCACATGACGAAGCAAAAATGCTTTTGGTAATTCGTAGACCGCTTCGTGGATGAAATTGTCGGTTCGAGCGTATCGGATATCGAATTTGAGTCCCGGATATTTTTCGAGATCAACCAAGGGAGGAATCAATCTTCCATCTCCCCTTCTTCATCATCTTCATCGGGAGCGTGGTAGCGCGAGTATTCTTCGGTGAACGCAATTGGGGATTTTCCTGGCTCAAAACGAACGCGGTCGACAAACAGGGTTCCAAACAGGTGATCGAGTTCATGTTGAAAAACAGTGGCAAGGAAACCATCGGCAACGATCGTCTGAGATTGGGCTTTCAGATCGAGATAATCAATTTGAATTTTGGAAGGGCGATACACCAGGCCGCGAATCTCGGGAACAGAAAGACAGCCTTCCCAGTTTCCTTGTTCGCGACTGTCGAGAACGGTGATTTTCGGATTGATCACCACGGTCAGGGGTTGATCGCTGGCCCCTTCTTCTTGATAATCAATGATCGCTAGTGAAACGGATTCATGAATTTGGGGAGCGGCAATACCGATTCCGCCGTACTCATTCATTGTTTCAATCATGTCTCGCACGAGTAATCGGGTTTGCTCGGAAAGAATTTCTTCGCGTGAAAGTTCACGCGCTTTTTTTCTGAGAACCGGATGTCCCATTCGAGCTACTTTTCTGATCGCCATAATCTGAATCATAATGCTCATGGTTCGATTTCTGCAACATCTCTTCAGTGACATCTTTTGCGATGAACTGAATGACTTCGATATAATCAAGAACCTTAAGCAATGATGCTGTGACTTCCCAGTAGAGGGGGGTTCCGTGAATGGATTTTGATTCAAAACGGTGATGAAGACTAAAATCGGGTTCGTTCAAAAATCGCTTCAATTCAACTTCAAGCGTCAATTCGATTTTGGAACTCTTGCCGATCATTTGCGCCAAATTTTTGCCAAGAATCTGATCTTCACCGAGCCCCAGCAACTGGCTAGCGGCCGGGTTACATTCCACAATGCGAAGGGTATGGCGGTCGAGCAGAAAGACCCCTTCGGCCATTTTCTGAAAAAGATCTGAATAATTCGCTAGTTGGGACAACGTTCCCCCAACGACCCGACCCCCTGAGATCTCATGGAGAAGATCTATCTTTGGTTTTTTTTCATCCACTTGAGACTGATCGGCAAGACCGTCAAAAAAATGAAGGACCAAAACTGCCTATTGAAAAAATCCCAAAATCTCAGTGCTTTACCTTCGTGAATGGGCTCACTACACTAACATTGTGGATATGAAGATTTTTAAAATTGAACGCCTCCTTCTCTTAACCCTCCTCCTTCCATTCAGTGCCGAAGCCAAGGTGATTCAGATTCTTCATACGAACGACCTTCATGCTTCACTGAATACTACTGGTGCCGTACCCAATGGAATGACCAAATTCGGTGGTTGGGCCCAGGTGAAAACCGTTTTGGATCGCCTCACTGCTGAAGCTAAATCAAAAGAAATTGAAACCGTACGTCTGGATGCCGGTGATTTTTTTGAGGGAACCCTTTCTTATTTTCCAGACCGCGGTGTGAACGTATTGAGAGCCTATCAAAATCTTGGTTACGATGCTGTCACTCTGGGGAACCATGACTGGTTGATGGGCGCGGTGAATACCGATGCCTCTTTCGGAAAAGTACCGTTTCCGTTTCCAGTTCTTTCCTCAAATATCGAATTCAGCAATGACTTGAAAAATCTTCGTCAGCAAATCAAACCTGTCACCCAGATCATCAAAGACGGAATCAAAATCGGTGTCGTGGGTGTTTCGACTGATGAAATCTTTTATCGTTGGATCACCAAAGTCGGATCTGGCAAAAGTCAGATGAAAATTCTGGACTACCGCGATTCGCAGGATCCACGCAGCGGCGAAACCATATCAGGAATCGCGAACCGTCGCGCAGCCGAGCTTCGCCAGAACAATGATCTCGTGATCGCTCTCACCCACATCGGATTCAGTGAAGATCAAAAACTGGCTCAATCATCTTCGAACATCGATTTGATCGTGGGCGGTCACTCTCACACGATTCTGGAATCGTTGGCGATCGTCGATAATACTCGAGGCGAACCCGTATCGATCGTGCAATCAGGAGTTGCCGGTGCAGCGATCGGTAAAATTCTCGTCGACGTCGTACCCGGAAAAAAACCGGAAGTTCTTTCGTACGAATTGGTTCCCGTTTTCAACGATGAAAAGCAGGACCAAAAACTGGCGTCTCTCGTAGCCGAATCAGAAAAAAGAATCGAAGATCTCTATGGTCCACAACTTCTCAATGAGGTCGTGGGTTACTCAGAAGATGATCTGATCTCAGGATCCGGCGGTAAAACCGCTTACTCAAAATTTGTGGTCGATGCGATGAAAGAAACCACTCAAGCCGACCTCGCTCTCGACATGGGTGAATTCCACAGTAATTCGCCTCAAGAACACGGAGATGTCACCCGTCGCAAGCTCATGGAAATGTATCCGCGCAAACTGAATGCGGGACGCAACCAAGGTCTGTATGTGTATCACTTTGAAATTCCGGGTTGGATGCTGAAAACCGCTCTCAAACTCTCAGTGAAATTCGGTTATGCCCTTTCACTCAGCGGAGTGGAATTTCAAACCCAGCAAGCAAGCAAAGAAGAATATGAAGCTGAAAAGGCCAAACTGGGGAATACCTGGAAGGGATTGGCTCTCACCCGTGAACGCGTTCAAGACGATACGATTTTGATCAACGGTAAAAAACTGAGACTTTTCAAACGCTACACCGTGGCGACTCCGGAATTCATCGTTCGTGGAGCCTACGCGATTTCTTTTCTGACCCGTCTGGCATTACTCAACGGAAGACAAACCGATACGACCATTTGGGAAGCTTCAAAACAGCATCTTCAAAAGATCGGTGTGATTCCAGGCATGGGGATGTCCGCGAAAAACATCAAACCTTACCGCCCCTATCGCTACAGTCGCGAACTGTTGGATGAATTCTTAAGATCCATCAGCACCATGGGCTTATAAAGAATCTCGATGAAATCAAAAAAAAATTTCCTTCTGGCTGTCGGATTGGTTTTCACTGTCGGAGCGGTTGCTGCATTTTTTAATTCGAGTGTTCCTGAAATCGAATTATTGGAACAACGTTTTCCACAACAGGTCGATACGGAAGGTTCCATCTGGCAAGTGCTTCCTTTTGGCTATACCCTTGGTCCCTGGCCAACGCGTTTTCGAAACGAACCGATTGTCACCCAGCTCACTTATTTAAAAGGGCCTCCTCAAAAATTTCTTCAATCCATCACCCAGCTCTGGCAACCGGTTGAAGCCGAACTTACGTTGATGGGGCCTCGCACTTTGGTTGCGGACAAAACTCAGCAAGATTGGAAAGACTGTTTTATATCCCATTGGGGGTGCAAGGCTGATCGCAATTTGGTTTTGGATTATGCGTTCCATGGAAAAAAATCATCCGAGCCGGTCAAGATCACCTGGTTTGAACACCCTGAAGCAGAGGGACCACGAGGAATTCATCTCGAACGGAGTTTTGAAAAATACCGCTTAGATGATTTCATTCTTTTCACGCGTAAAGGGGTAGCCCAGGGGTTTGAACTGAAGACCGTGAAAAGTCCGATCGGAGCAGAAGCCCTTCAACTTTTCTATCAGACCCTTTCATCGCTAAAGGTGAATGATGACCTTTCTGGAAGCCGGGAATGGATTCAGACCAAAATCAAATCGGTGAACCTTGAAGAGATCAAAAAAATCAGTGATTCCACCAAACGACTCGCCCGATGGATCGAAGTTCAAAACTGGCTGTTTTCGTTACTGAGCGTGGACCCAACCAAAGTGAATCCGTTCTTTCACCTGGCCGGAGTCACTCACTTGTTCACCCTGGATCTGATTCATCTTCAGAAAAACCATTTTGAGAATCAAGAATCGTGGATCTTGAGCGCGAAACCCAATCTCGAAAATCTGTACCGATATTCCAAGGATTTCGAAGGCTCTAAAATCTCGGGCCAAATCGATGCCCTACTGCAAGACGTCCTTCTTCAACAACAACGCTCTTTATAAGCGCATGTTTTCGAGTTCGTAGATTCGCTCTTCCAGCGGCGGATGGGTCGAGAACAAGGCAAGAATGCCACCTTTTTTGCGTCCAGAGATCTGGAATGCACGAATCGCATCTGGTGCATCTGGAATCTCATCGCGCATCGGATTTTCATATACCCGCTGAAGCACTTTCAACGCAGCAATCATCTTCTCACGACCTGCAAAGCGTGCTCCGCCTGCGTCGGCACGAAACTCACGATAACGAGAGAACCAAGCAACGACCATGGAACCCAGAATCGAGAACACGATATCAAAAACAAAAACCAAGATGTGCATGAGAAACGGAGAAGTGGAACTCCGCTCTTCATCGCGTTCATTGTTTCCGCGCAACGCTTGCGAAATTGCAAACGCGGCCACACGAGAAAGGAACATTACAAACGCGTTCACCACACCCTGGATCAAGGTAAGGGTGATCATGTCACCATTAGCAACGTGCGCGATTTCATGACCAAGAACCCCTTCGAGTTCAGCTGTATTCATGCGACCCATGAGGCCCGTAGAAACAGCGACCAAGGCACGAGATTTAGTAGGGCCAGTTGCAAATGCATTCAAGTCAGGAGAATCATAAATTCCCACTTCCGGCATTTTAGGAAGACCTGCTGCACGAGAAAGTTCATAAACAGTCTCTACCAAACGACGAAGCTCTGGATCTCGAGTTGCGGGATCGATGATTTCAACACCCATCATTCGCTTTGCCATGAAGCGGGAAAGCGCAAGTGAAATCAAAGAACCGGCCATACCCCAGATCAAACAGAAGATCGCCAGTTGTTGATAGTCGATTCCGTAGGCAGTCAAATAACCATGGACGCCCAGCAAGGAAAGCGTGATGGAGACGGTGGTCACCACCAAAATATTCACCAAGAGAAACAAAAAGATTCGTTTAAACATGACCATATTTTTTATAATGGGTTCTGATTTTCGTTTGTCAAGCCAGAGCGCCAGAGTGCAACCCAGAAACCACCCAAACCCGCACCAGTGAGCTTAACCGCCAAGGCGCCCTGCTTCAAAAGATCGTGTTTCTGTTCAATTAATTCCGGTGAAAGTAGACCCCAGGTTTCAAAACACTGCTGCCCCAAAGTCATGGCCTTCGCCAATTGATCTTCAGACTCTCGCGGCTTCAGAGAAAAATCCAACAATGCCTGATGCGCAATTCGAGTCGCCTCAGCCATTTGATCATCATAAAGCTCAACCAGATGAGGCATGGTTTGTTGCCAGTGCTTCACTTTCTGAATGCATTCTTTGGTCGAACCCCGTTTACCAGAATCATAGAGCTCAAACCGAGGAATCGTACCCAAAGGCGAAATCAAACTCGCGCCTTTTTCCATGGAATACAAAATCGGAGTCGTACTCGCAGCGATCGCACTGACATCCATTCCACTGCTTTTGCCGTGATAAAGATGCTCAAGATGCGTCGCCAGCGGAACCAATTGATCTTCATTCAATTGGGCTTTCCACAATGCAAATTTAGCCATCGCCACACAAAGAGCAGCCGATGATCCTAAACCAGCGCCGATCGGAATCTGGCTATGAATTTCAAGATTGGATTCTTGAATATCCAACGGAACTCTTAAAAACTCAGATGCACGACCAACCAAAGATCGAATCTGGGATTGAAACGGATTCGCCGTCATGGGCATCGATAAACCCGGCTGATAATTCAACACCAACTTCATCTGAGAATGCGGAAATGCAATCGCGGATCTGCCCCTTAAAACACTGTGTTCACCGGTCAAAACCCACTTCGCCGGAATCTCTACTTTAAACGATCTCATAACGGGCTCCGTTCCGCTCTGTAGATGAATCTGCTAAGATTTTTAATTGGCCAAATCTTTGTGAAAGCCATTTGCTCCAGATGGATTGTTCCTCAACCGGAACAAAAACGTGTACATTGGCACCAGCATCGAGGGTCACCACTGCATTCGGTGTTGGTAAAGCTGCATCAGAACCAGTGAAACAAGAAACAATTTCATGGCTGATCGAATTCATGTAAGCAAACGGTGGAACCGAAGTATGAAAAAGATCGTGCATGTCGAGAGCTTCTTCGAGAACGAGTTTTCTGATTTCAGGAATACTTTCGGGAGTTCGAAGCAATAATTTTTTAAGAAGTTCCAGTCGCTGTTCCGCGCGTTCCGAACGACCAGAAAAATTCGAAGACGTACTCACTCTTGCATGAGCCTCCGATGATGGAACAAGCTTGTGTCCGGATTCCACCACCAAAATGAAATCCACCCAACGCGTTTTGCCTCCATGGATGGCTTCCATTCCATGATGAGCAGACCACTCCACCCATGGACCATCGAGAGATCGACAAGCGCTACCTGATCCTTTTGCAGCCACTCCGGCCAATGCTTTTCTGAATTCTAAATTACCGGATTCAAAACGAGAGATCCATTCTTGTTGTCGCGGTCCGGCCAATAACCCACTCCACGCCAACGTCAAAGCAGCAAACGCTGAAGCAGAGGTCGCGATTCCTGTTCCAGCGGGAACATTGTTCTGAGTATGAATCAAAACTTTAGAATTCGGAAAATGAGCTTCAAATCCAAAAGAATTTAAAAGATTGATCCAGAGCGCTCGGTTCAACAGAAACTTTTCAACTTTGGTGATTCCTGCAGCAGGAGGAACATAACCCTGATCATTCCACTGAAAACCAAAAGCAGATGCATCACTCGATACGGTCATCTCGGTAGTTGTTCCAAACGAATTCAACGTCAACGAAAGACTTGCGTTCGTAGGTTGACCATCACTGGTTTTACCCATGTACTTGATCCAGGCAATATTCA
>CAZZLF010000037.1:0-9786 GCA_964654965.1 uncultured Bdellovibrio sp. | reverse complement strand
GTCGGGAATACTTTTCAACGCCATATTAATACTGTAGTTGGAATGAGATTCAATTCATCTTCAAATCAGTGTGAATATCTGATCCGTGAATCTCAACGCGGTGAAAGTATATGGAAACCAGAAAAAGAAATTTATGATCGGGTGGAAAGAATCACGGAGGTCTGGCGACCATGAAGCGTTTGTTATGGGTTTGGACTATCCTGATTCTCGGATCGAATGTTGCCCGTTCCGAAACATTCAAAATTTCAGGTCAATGGATCGAATTTTCTGAAAAAGATGGACTACTATTGAATGGCTGTAATCAGGGTAACTGTGAAGCTCTTGCCGTGATCAAAAAAAACAAGACGATTGATTTGAAAAATTTAAGAAAAAAACTTCGCTTCGACAATTCGGTTGGTTCCGACACCTGCCATCTCGCTTATCAAGCCAAAATCGTGATCGGCATTACTCATAATCGCGATCAACGCGGATTTTGTTTGTTCAAAGATCGCAGCATGGTTGAAGCAAACTCTTTAGGTGATTACCTGGTTTCCAAAAAAATGGTGATTTTGAAATAAATTAGTTTTTAAAAATTCTATTCAGTACTTCTTGAAGTGCGCCATCAAATCGTTTCAGACTGGAAACCACCATTGAAGCATGTTCTTTTGAAGGTTCGATGAACTGGTCGTGCATGGGCTTCACCTGAGATTCGAACTGAATCTTTACACCTTCCGGTGTTCTTCCTCGGTCACGTACATCACGGTGGAGCCGTCGTTCAAAACGAACACTTTCAGGTGCATCGATAAAGATTGAAAAATCCAGTTGAGGACGCACCACTTCCTGAGAAAGGACCAGCATTCCATCAAGAATCACCACGGGTAGTGCCGGAAAAGGAGTGGTTTCTACCGAGCGGGTGTGGCTGACAAAATCATACTTCGGCACTTGAGCAATTCCACCTGATTTCAGCACTTTCAAGTGTTCAGCCAATAGTGGAAAGTCGAGAGCTGAGGGATGGTCAAAATTAATGCTTCCATCACCAGTAAAACGAGCCGATTGATCGATGTAATAATTATCCTGACTCAGGATTGCACAGGTCGATGGCCCTAATTTGCCGATGATTTGATCATGAAGCAACTTTGCAAACGTGGTTTTTCCCGAACCACTTCCACCTGAAACACCGATAATGATGACTTTGGACTGACTCATGCGTGGTGGATGGTATCATACAATCTGTCACCAGCGTCACCGATTCCAGGAAGAATGTATCCTTTTGAGTTTAGCTCACGCTCAACATTGACTGTAAAAATTTCAACATCGGGAAACTGTTTGTTAATTTTGGCAATTCCCGTTGGAGCTGCAAGAAGGGTGATGAGCTTGATTCTGCCCACTCCGAATTGCTTCAGGCGTTCAATTGCCGCACATGCAGTGTCCCCAGTGGCCAACATTGGATCCATCAATAAAACCGTTTGGTTTTTTACGTTCTTTGGAAGTCGTAGGTAATACTCAACCGTCGCATTCACAAAACGATCTTTGTAAATACCGATATGTCCGATGGTTGCAAACGGAAGAATTTTGGTCATTCCGTTGAGCATCCCGAGTCCTGCTCGTAGAATGGCAACAATCAATAAAGGTTCAGATATTTTTGGACTGGTTGTTTTTTCCAGCGGTGTAACGACTGTTGAGGGACTCGTTTTCAAATCACGTGTTGCTTCGTAAGCGAGCATCTGGCTCATTTCTTCAACAATCTGTCTAAAGATCATTGAAGAAATGTTTTTGTCTCTTAAAAGAGCGAGCTTGTGCTGAAGCACCGGATGTTGAATTTGGGTAAAACTCAGTTTTCCCGCTGAACTCTTCTTTTTAGCTGTTTTCTTTGTTTTATTCTTAGCCATAAATTCCTTGTATCAATTTTAAAATACAGTTCCGTCACTTTTAATCTTGAGTGGAGGACCGCCGTCGCTTCTCAGTTTCGAGGCAAAGCGTCTTCCTGCATGCCAGGTGCCGCCTTCAAGAATTTTTACTAACGGAAGTTGATCTTTCGTCATTCCCAATGATTTTCTCACTTCTTCACCGATGAGATCGAGCAGGGTAACCGTCAGTGCTCTCCATTCAATGATCAGATCTGAATCCGGAGTATGTTCAAGATTTTTCCAAGTACTGTCTCTGAGTTCAATCAAGCCTGAATCAATCAATAGTCCGCCATTTCGGTACTCTGGAAGTCCAGTCATTTCATCGAGGTGCTTGATTTGGATTCCAAATTCCATCAACGGTTCCATCAGAGAATAACTCATCCATTGCGAAAGTTTGTGAAATGGAATTAAGGTGCCGGAATATTTCCAGACATCACCCATGTTGACGCCATTGATCTGGAGTCGCCCCGGCCAAATCGGTCCAAGACGATGAAGAATGGTTTTAAGAATTTCGCTGGCATTCAAGGCGTTATTTTTAGCTTGCGATACCCATTGGTCAGCAAGAATTCCGGGGCGACTGCCTTCAAACGTTTTTCCGAGGGTATTGAGAAGCTGGACCCTTCCTTCGATTCCCAAAAGAGGATTGTCGGCACTGACCTGAAAACCTTCTTCTAATTTCCTTTGATTGAAATTCTTCAATCCTTCACTGTCGGCTCCGACTTGACCTTTGGAATGGAAAGCACCTTTCAGAAAGAGATCCAGGGATGCAATGGCTAGCCCCTCGGATTTAGAATAAGTACCACTAGAAAATGGATCTTTCAGTTTCCACTGCATTCCGGCTCCAGCATCGAGAAGAACAGAAACGATAGCGAGTTCGATTTTGATCCGAGTCTTTTCCAGTAAGTCTAACCCTGCGATTTTCTCATTCAGGATTTTCAGACGATCCACTTTGCCTGCTTGAAAGTGACCCCAGCGGGAATGAAAAGGAATGTTCAGATCCGGATAGTTCGAGCGAGTGACCTCGAGAACGAAATTGGCCACTTCCGGAATTTTTTCAGGATGCACTTTGAAGTGAGTCTGACCTGACAAGGCTTGCTCATAGATTTTTTTCGAGCGTTCACGAACGGCAACCGGTGAAAGCAGGTATTCAACATCTGCAGAGGTCAGGGATGAAGTTTCATTCATTCGAATAACCCGCGACCTTTGACATTTTTCAGTTCTTTTTTCTTTTTTACGTTTCCAGGAGTGAAGTATCCAGCTGCTTTTTTTGCTTCCATTTCTACAGAAGCATCGGCAGGAATGCGATCGGCTGGAATTTCAACTCGATTGATGATCTTGATGCCGCTGTTGACAATCGCATCGTATTTCATGTTCGACATCGAAATGAAATTGGTGATGCGAGTGATTCCAAGCCAATGCAGAACATCGGGCATGAGTTGTTGAAAGCGCATGTCCTGAACTCCCGCCACACATTCAGTGCGGTGAAAATAGGTACTAGCGGAATCTCCGCCTTCTTGGCGTTTACGTGCATTGTAAACCAGGAATTTGGTCACTTCACCCAGCGCACGGCCTTCCTTACGATAGTAAACAATGACACCAGCTCCACCTTTTTGAGCAGTCTTGATTGATTCTTCGATTCCTTGAACAAGGTAAGGGCGACAAGTGCAAATGTCTGATCCAAATACGTCCGAACCATTGCACTCATCGTGCACTCGTACCGTCAGTTCTTTTTTAGGATCAGTGATCGCTGCTACGTCACCAAAAATATAAACCGAAGTCGAGCCAATCGGAGGAAGGAACGCCTTCAAATCATGACGGGTCACTAATTCTGGAAACATTCCACCCGTTTCTTGGAATAAAATCTTGCGAAGCTCACCCTCGGTGGTTCCGAACTTTTCAGCAACCTTAGGAAGATACCAGACAGACTCAATCGCCGCCTTGGTTACGGCAACATCGTGATTTTTTTTCACGATTTTTCCCTCGACTTCCAGTTTTCCTTGACGGATCAGGTCTTCCAGTTCCGCCATCTGAATGTGGGCTTTTGTCACTGCAATCGTGGGACGAATGTCATAGCCTTCTTTCAATTCTTTTTTGAATTCCGTAGCAATGTCTGCACCCCATGGATCCATGGAAGCGATTTTGTTCGGATCAAACCATTGGGGATGAGGTCCGATTTTCTCAACTGGTTCAGTATTGGTTAGATCAGGCTTGAAGTCTTCTGCGAGTTTTCCTGCAGCCATCGCTAGAGCACGATAAACGGAATATGATCCGGAGTGAGCGCCGATGGTATTCCGATGCAAAGGATTGGTATTGGTCGCGATCAAAGGTCCGCGCTCTCGAGCAGTTTTTGCTCCCCAATGAATGGTAAATGTTTTGGTATGCGGCTCTTGTCCGGGATGGGAAGTCAATACGACGTGTGCAGTTCTTTTGTTATGCATAAAGAGGAATACTCGGACGAATCTCTTCAAAATTCAACGGAAAAAAAGGCGGCATTGTCTTGATGATGCTTAGCGCGTGAACCAGTACAAGGTGAAAATAAAAAGTACACAAAGCAGGAATTTTACTTTGGGTGTCGAAAGGAAGCGCAGAATGGAATCCTTGGTATCAATTTCCATCGGGCGTAAAATGCGTTCCCCGATTTTCCAAGTGTTGTAAATCTGCTCACAAGCTAGATCCAGTTCTTGCGGAGATTCCTTCACGGGAATCATGGATTCCACCTTGAAAATCATCTTGCGAGTCAGTTCCAGCGTTTTCCTGCATTTTTCACAAGCCACCAAATGGTTCTGAAGAAAAAACCGCTCTTTTTTTCCGGTTTCATCATCCATCATCCGCTGTGTCCAAGGATCAGAAAGATTGTATTCGGGGCATACCGGGCCTAATGCCCCCGGCGCTCTTGGGTATTCCAATCCCGTGCCTTGAGTTTCTTGAAAACAAAATTTAAGACGGGTTGACCACAGCCATGGGCTGATCAGAGTTGAGTCGATTCCAAGGGTTCTTGCCACCCGGGAATACGACCATTTCTCAATGTGAGTCGCAGTCAGCAAAAAGCGTTCGATCGGTGCCAGACGAAAAAAAGGATGATTCAGTTTTAAGAGGGTGGGAGGATTCCGTTCAGCCAGTTCAATCATGACTTTGGATGCTCGTTCAATCGTTCGGTCATCACCCAAATTGAGTAGCGAGACGCTAGTTAACGTATCCTCACTGATGGCGACTGATTGTTTCAAGTCCCCCCAGAGAGAACGTCCGATTCTGGTTAGGCTGAGAATATCTTCCTTATTCACTTCAAGTACTCCCTCCAGGATATTGAATCACATCTTGACAGTAAGTGGTATGATTGTTGTCATGGAATGGATGGATTCTTCGCCAAAAACGCATTTTGAATTGAAAATCGCTTTTTGGGTTGGCTTGCTCATGATGGCAATTCCTACCAAATCATTTTCCAAACCGTTGGATGTGGTTTTTTTGACGCCTAAGGGTACCCGAATATTAAAAACTTGGACCGATGAGCAGATGGATTCGCTTCGTTCCAAAAAAAACACCATCATTTCTACTCAAAAATTACTATTCGAAGAGTCAATACGCTCCCTGGCGCTCGAGGATGTTGCCAGCATTGATCTGGTGACTGTCTTTACGGAAACCAAAGCCATTCGTGTTCCCCGATTTCTGATCTGGATGAATTTGTATCAATTCAAATGGGATCCAAAAACCAAGCAGATTTCCTCGTTTTTACAAAATACCTCCCGCCTGGGAAAGGATCGAATCATCCTTCCTGCCTGGTATTTCGACTTGGATGACATTCGAAAAATCGAACTTTCCGATCATCAGCTGATTTATCCGAACACCAAACTGAGAATTCGTACCAATCCTGCTGCATCCCGGGGGGAAAAAGTCTTCACTCAGAATTGCATGGCCTGCCACTCGGTTTCCACTTATGGTTCGCCGGTACTGTCCCCGATGGGGTTAAGTTCCAGCAAGCTCTCCTTGTTTTCTACCATTCATAAAAAATGGCCTGATCTGAAACTCAATCCTCTGATCGAAAGAGGGCTGATTGAATATTCCGAGGCTTTAGCTTTTGAAAAAAATGAGGTAAAATCCCAAAAATGAGTTCCAACAATCCTGTTCGTGTTCGATTCGCTCCATCTCCAACTGGCTGGTTACACGTTGGTGGTGTCCGCACAGCGCTTTTCAATTATCTTTTTGCCAAGAAAAACAAAGGGACCTTTTTGTTGCGAATCGAAGATACAGATGTTGAGCGTTCAGAACAGCAATACACAGACGACATACTTTCATCTTTGAAGTGGCTTGGGCTGAATCATGAAGAGCCGGTTCTCTATCAATCTCAACGTGGTCAACTGTATCAAGACATCGCGGAAGATCTCATTTCAAAAGGTCTTGCTTATCGCTGTTATTGTACAGCAGAAGAAGTGGAAGCAACACGCGAGCAGATGATGAAGGATGGAAAAAAACCGATGTATGCCCGCACTTGTCGTGAGGCCAATCATCCGGCTTCCGGTGGACCACAAGGTCGTTCGGCTTTTGCGATCCGGGCTAAGTTTCCGCTTTCTGGAAACACAAGTTTCACTGACATGATTCGCGGAGAAATCTCTTTCCCCAATGAAGACCTTGATGATTTTGTGATGATTCGATCCAATGGCGTTCCTACCTATAATTTTGTGGTGGTAGTGGATGACCTAGCGATGAAAATTTCTCATGTCATTCGCGGTGATGATCACATCAACAATACTCCAAAACAGATCTATCTTTATGAGGCGATGAATGCCCCCAAGCCCTTGTTTGCCCATTTGCCGATGATTCTCGGCCAAGATAAGAAAAAACTGTCTAAAAGGAATGGCGAAACTTCGACGAACGCATACCGAAAAGAGGGCTATCTTCCCGAAGGCTTGTTGAATTTTCTAGTTCGTCTGGGATGGAGTCACGGTGATCAGGAGATTTTCTCAATGGAGGAGATGATCCAGTATTTTGATTTTGATCATGTTCAAGTAACTGGAGCGGTCTTTAATCCTGAAAAGCTTCTCTGGATCAACGGAGAACACTTGAAAGCGACATCGTCCGAAAGGCTTCTCACGATACTGAAAGCTGACTTTGGATTCACTCATCCTGAAGTCAGTGATGCATATGTGGTTTCATTGATCACTCATTTGAAACAAAAAGTGAAATTACTGAAGGATTTGCCTGACCAACTTGCTTCACTTTGTATCAGTGGGGCACCGGAAGTGAATGGAACCGATCTAAAATGGAATAAGGCGCCAGATCAAAAAGCGAAGATCAAGGAAGCCATCCAGGTTTTGTTGAATGATTGCAATGAAGTGATCACTAAAAAGGGAAGTGTAACTTTAGCGGAATGTGGAATGGGGCATTCCGATATCGATGCGAAACTGAGGGAAATTAGCACCCGGTTTGATTTAAAACTGGGAGAATTCACCCAGCCAATGCGTCTTTATGTAACCGGACAAGCCCAATCTAATATTGGATTGTTTGATCTTTTACCTCTCATGCCCTGGAAAACGGTCCAGGCCCGTTTGGAATACTGTTTAAAGTCCTGAAAACTGTTAAACAACTTTAGCTAAATTCTCATTGAATCGCCAAAAAGCGTACGGTACGGTTTTAGTATGAAAAAACTAACTACTGTAATGTTGTTGGCCCTATCGTTAACCGCATGTAAGTACTCCAATACCTTTGAGGGTACCTACAATGGCAATGCTGCAAAGATGACGGCGTATTCAAAGAATATCAACCGTTACTGCATTTCCCTGAGTCTGACTGCGGGAAGTGAAACCAAGCAGGCATTCATCAGTGCTTCTGATGTTTTTGATTCCAGCGATTTATTGAAGCCTAAAGCTTTTAATTCCAAAGGAACAAACTGTTCAGCAAACCAGGATGATTATATGTCTGGCGTTCGCAAAACTAATGTTTTGGGAACTTCATTGGTTACCTACCAAAACAGCGTTAACTCGAATTACTGTCAGCAAGTGACTTACAATCGCTACCTCTACAAAGAAGAAATCTCGTTTGAGTTTAAGAAAAACGCGAACGATGAAATCACTGGAAAATTTGAAGGTATCGGCGAAGAGTCTTACTATGTAGATCGCGATCATCCAGTTGCGTATGGCCCAATTTACTATTGCGGAGGCAGCTATCCTTATCCTTACCCGGGTCCAGGATATCCATATCCTTATCCTTACCCAGGACCAGGATACCCGTATCCTTATCCCTATTAATCAGGTATTCCTCAAAGATTGATCTGAAAATTCAGATAGGCGATTCTACCCGGAAGCGGATAATCCAGAATCACCTCAGCATGAGAATCAAAGACATTGTCACAACCGATCGTGGTGACAATGTCTTTTTTTATTTCGTAGCTGGCGGATAAATCGGCCAAGAAATATCCGGAATGGTCTATCCCTGAAGATGTTTTGGAATCTCCGATCCATCGAAAATAATGACGAAGAGTAAACTGGTCCGAAAAACCATAACTCCCATTTTGAGTAAGGCTCAACGCTGGAAGATCCGGATAGCTTCTTCCAGTGTTGGAAACTCGTGAAGCTGTAAAAATCGCTCCCAATTTCTGAGAGATCACTGAGGATGGCTTCCACTCCAAATCGTTCAACACTGAAATCAACCAGGCATTTCCCTGATTCGATAAAGTTTGAGTCCCAGGTGAAAGATCTGTTCTTACTTGAATTTGATTCCGCAATTCGGCCTTGATCGTTGTAGTGTTTTGAACCGAAGAACCTTGATAAATCAATCCGGCAAGCATTCCATTTACTCGCTCAGGCTGAAGATTGCTGTTTCCGACAAAACCAGGAAGAACATAATGCCGATCATTCAGTGAAGGCATTTTGTTCAGTGAATGCATTTCAAAAAAAAGCGAGGAGCCCAGGTTCGCTTCTCGAAGCAGAATTTTTCCGTTCGGAATAAATCCCGTTGAAGTGAGGAAATTGCCTCCACCGGATAAACGCAGATTCCATCCTGAAATTGGTGAAAGTTCATAGGAATATTGAGCGATCAGCGGCCACTCTTGAAAATCACCAAATGAGCCACTTTGAAAGTGCACTGATCTTGCCGTAAAACCGAGAGTAGAATCTCCGAACTTTACTGCATTTTCAAAACCGATTTGTTGAGTGCGTGTACTAGTGTTGAATCCTGCATTGTCTGGATCTTCATACTGTAGTTGCTGCAAATCTCCACTCAGGGTCGCTTCCCAAGTGACGGCAAATTCCTCACTGCCGAATTCCTGATGTGATTCCAAAACTGGAATGACTCTCCAGAATTTCTTTTTGGCTTTAGGCGTGGGATTGGACTTGCTCCCAGGATTGTCACCGACTTGATCTGATCCGAGCAGATGGAACAAAAGATGGCTTTTGGGTTTTCGAATTGCATAAAGGCTCAATGATCCGCTCGGTCCGGTTTGTCTTCCAAGACTCATTCCTCCCAGAATGGCACTTTGATCCACTTTGCTGGCGACGGATATTGTTTGTAGATTTCGATCCACATTTCCGGTAACTCGATTTAAGGCAGTCGATCTTTTCAATTCTCGAATCGCAGTTCGAGACCAAAGATCAAACTGGATTCCACCGGATACACCCTGAGTGGAATACCCACCTAACTGAGGAACCATGCTATAGCTTGCTCCACTCCAGAGATAGGATGGAAAAATGGAAAGATCCGGCCCACCGCCTTGAGGAAGATTCAGTGGAACGCCGAGAGTGGATACTTGCGCATCATCTACAGAACGCCCACCAAGATTGTTTCCCAAGGCTCCACTAGGATAACCATAATTTTGAGAAGGAAATGCCAAGGTCTTATCCATGACATCTTGTGAAGCGTTTCGATTCTGGTCGAAAACAAACTTCTTCTGTGGAAGAAAGTCAGAATCACT
>CAZZLF010000036.1:0-9811 GCA_964654965.1 uncultured Bdellovibrio sp. | reverse complement strand
TGGGTACTTTCTTTTTTAAAAAAGCGACTTCAAGGAGCGAAAAAACTACTTCTTATGAATAGCAAACTTTGGAGTAGTTCCTTTATTTTGCTCTTTGCGCTTACGAACTTTACCTTTGCGCGCTTGTCTAACTTTACGAGCCATTCTGGTTTTACCTGTACGTGATGACATAGCATTCTCCTCGAGATGTTTGAAATTTGACTAAGTTACTTTGCTAACGTTCCTCGAAAAAAAAGTCAACCTAAAATGGCCTAATCGTTGCTCAATTCGGCATTTCAGGAGATTCCATGAAAGCAGCAAAATACCTTCAATTTATTCTTCTTTTAGGCCTCATTTGGGGTTCGACGACACGAGCAAAGGCGCTCGAAAAACCACCCCTGTTTTTAAAGCCAGGAGAACAAAGAATCCTGACTCTGCCTCCCCACGAACGCTATTCCATCAGCGGAAAAGCCATTCGTTACACCCGCCTTCCCCACCAGAACCAACTCCTGATCAAAGCAGTTTCCCCTGGAGTCTGTACCTTGTTCACCACCGACCATGAGGATTCTACGGTTCGAACCATTCGGGTTGAAGGTCGAATCACTTCCCCCTACCCCCACCCCTTGCTTCAGGCCTTGAACCAACTAGAGTCAATTGAAGCAATCGATGGGGGCTCCCATTTCATTCTTCGAGGGGAAATCCATCTATGGAAAGAAGCCAGAACCGTTGCCCATTTAAAACAACAGTTTTCTAACTGGATTATTGATGAAACAGCACTTGATCCGCAATGGATCGAAAGAAACCTTCAGGAGCTTTCTCCGATCTTACAAAAATACCCCCAAATCAAGGTCCGCACTCATGATGGTCAAATGCTCGTGCAAGGGGCGGTCTCTGATCAAACTGCCCTTCTCGCACTCACCAAAAAAATCCGGATGATTCAGCCTCTTGCCGACTTTGAGGTCCAGACCTTCAAAGGCTATTCCCCAACGCTCTACTTCAAGGTTTTTCTTCTCGAGGTGAAGAAAGAATACACTTCCAGACTGGGAAGCGAGATCTCCCAACCCATTCCGCTTCAAGCTCTGATGGATCAAACGTTGAGTGTCTCCATTCATGCCCTCAGCGAAAAAGGCCTGGTTCGGGTTCTTTCTGCTCCCGAATTGGTAGTGAAATCTCCGGGTCAGGCTGAGTTATTTGCCGGAGGTGAACTTCCTCTTCGACTACGCACCCGTAATTCGGATCAGCTTCTTTGGAAAAACGTCGGATTATCGCTCAAGCTTGATGTGAAAGAATACAATGGTGAACAGGTTCGCCTAATTGTGGAAACCGAACTGAACCATCAGGCTGAATTTTCAGATTTAGACCATTTTCCAGAAATCAAAACCAACCGAATCAAGACCCAGGTGGAAGGCACCATCGGAAAACCCTTATTACTTTCAGGCTTAATTCAAGAAGCAACCCGGGAAAGGATGAGCGGCATCACCGGAATTTCAGAAATTCCGATTCTAGGAAAACTTTTTGGAAGCGAGGATTTTCAAAAAAACCGTTCGGAACTGGCTGCGATCCTCCTGCCATACCGAGAACCCCCACGTGAACCAATGCAAAGAATCTCAAGCGACCTTCCCAAGGGGTTTCTCCCCCTCTCGCGAGATCATCTTTCAGATGAAGAAATCGAAAAACTGAAAAACAGCCGGGAGTTTCCATGGAACGCACTTTAAGCCCGATCTTGAAACATTTCATCGATTCACCCTCCGTCACGGATCTTTGCTTCAACCGACATGATGAAATCTTTTTCAATCGTGGAAACGGTTTTGAAAAACTAACTTCAGAAGAACCGATCTTCCAAAGTGAACAAGATTATCGAAATTTCATTCTCGATGAGATTTCTAAATGCGGTAAGACCTGGGATGCAAAACTTCCTTTTCTGGATGCTGTTTTCTTCGGTTCTCATCGCGCTCATGTGGCGTTTCCTCCCCTATCCCCCCACGGAATCAGTCTTTCTCTGAGAAAATTACCCGTGAGGAAGAAATGCGCGCGCCATGAGTCTCAACTTGCTGCAAGCCAACGATGGAAATCATCTTCCATTCCATTTGCCTTTTTGGTTGAAGCGATCACCAATCGAGAAACTGTTATTTTTGCGGGAGCAACAGGCTCAGGAAAAACCACACTACTCAATGATCTTGTTTCATTTATTCCTGAAAATGAACGGATCATCACCCTGGAAGACACCGCAGAACTGAGCCCCCAACATCCTCACTGGATCAGCTTATTATCCAGAAATGCAAATGCCGATGGCTTTGGCGCTGTCACGCTTCGAGACCTGGTGAAACAAACTCTTCGAATGAAACCAGATCGTATCTTGATCGGCGAATGTCGGGGAGATGAAGTCATCGACTTACTGCAAGCCCTGAATACCGGTCACCGTGGGACACTTTCAACGATTCATGCCAATTCATCTAGGGAAGCGATCAAACGACTCGAACTTTTAGCCCTAATTGGAGCAAAGGGAACGATTCCTTCTAGTCTCATCAAGGAACTCATCGCCCACTCAATACAAAAGATTGTTTTTTTGGAAAACAAGAGCATCGTCAGCATCATTCAACTGGAAAGACTGGAAAGGGATATCTTTCAAACCAGAACTGTATATTCTGCCAACATGGAAAAAAATTAAATCTCTTATTCTTTCCAGTGCTGTTCCAATAATAACCTCTGTTTTTCCCATGCATCTTTGAACGGCAAGGGGAATTTCCACGCTTTTGCACCTCCCACCACACATAAAAAAATCCACATCGCACTGATCTTCATGCACCACCGAAAAGGAGTTTCAAAATTCATGGTATATTTCCTCCGAAACAAATGCCCAAACTTCCAAACAACATGAGCATTACCGAGGGAAACACCAAAATAAAAAGTGGTTTTAGACAGTGATTCGGTAAAAGTTGTAACTCACGCGAAACCTTCATCTTCAAATCAATCTGAAAATTACGATGAATGGATTCCAATCGATCCAGAACTCCCATTCCTTCCACAATGGATTGCTGGATCGCTCGACGCATTTCACATCCAAATTGAAGAATTGTCACTTCAACAGGATGATTCCCCTTGATCCGGTTGAATTCAATTTTTTCCCAAATCTGAATTCCCCAGCCCTGAAGTAAGTCACCTTCGTTGAAAACGGTGGAAGCAACGACCCTGCTCCAGGCAATATCGGGTGGATGTCCCCCCGATATTTCTCCCATCAAATGCTCAAAAAAAATGCGGCTCGACAGAATCCATCCTCGACGATGAAAAGAAACATTTCCATAACGGGCACCTTCCATCATCTGAAGCATCCAGTAAAACGCCCCCACGCCCAACATCAGACTGACAGAGACCAAAGTCAAAAAAAGTCCTAGATTTCTGTTCAATTCAGGAAGAAGAAAATAAAGCAAAATGGCAAACATCGGAATCAAGAGTGTCGAAAGCAAGACCTGTGAAAATGCCTGAGCAGACCTCATTTTTGACTCCAGCAATAAGGCCGTTTCCTCCTCCATCCCCTGAATCATTCGTTCCAACGTCGGAAGTATAGGTGCTCCACAACTACGCAGTTCTTGAATGGATGCTGAAAACAACTCTCCCCATGGTTTCGGCAATGTTTCGGTTCTCATCCACTCTTCACGAGTGGGAACCAAACCGCTTTCCAGACTCTCTTTCAAAAACCGAAGGTGCGCGATGACCAAATTGTTTGAATCCAGCACTTTCTGCTGCAGGAAATGTCCGCGGATTTTTTCAAACAAGGGTCTGAATTGGGGAATGGATGATAGAAAAAAAAGAAAAGCCAATATCCAAAGGGTCATGAATTTGACTTTGCAATCGCCATGCCCCGGATCAAAATTCTGAATTCAAGTTTTTAGAATCTCAATCCACATGCGTTGCCCTAGATCTTCAATCAGACTTTTGACGTCTTTTTCAGCATCAACACTGAAGAGCAGCTCCATGTCTCGATAGTCGTCCCCGATTTGGTGCGGAAGAGTGCGATAAGCCGTCAAACCTTCGTTAGCTTCAAGTGTGAAATAAACGAAAGCCGAGTCCGATTTTTTTGTTCTGATCCGTAATTTTAGCGCATTCATAGCTTTTTTTGTTATCATTGAATTCATGAGCAGACGAATTCAGCAGTACCCGAAACTGATTTCTTTCTCACTTATCATTGGCATGGCAGGGGTCGGTTGCGCAAGCCCTACCAAACCTTCCTTCAAGAGTTTCGCCAATGATGGATCCCCATCGGAACACTTCTTGACGATGGAAGAAAAAGTGCTGGAACTCGAAGTTCGTCTAAACGCACTCAATGAAAAATTGGACCTTCTCAGTGCAGAACATCCTGAGCCAGAAACAAAAGTTGAAGCAAAAGTGGAAGTGAAACCTGAAGCGGAAAAGAAACTTCCAGAAAAAAAGGTGGATACTCCGCCTGCAACTAAAAACTCCGCTATTCCAAAGCCATTCAAGCCTGCAAGCAAGTTTGCGGAATCGTTTCAGCAGGACGAAGCCACTGACCGTTATCGTGAAGCAAAAATCCTTTACGATACAAAAAAATATTCAGATTCGATTCTCGAATTTTCTGAATTCATCAAAGACAATCCTCGCCATATTTTTGCAAGCAACTCACAATACTTCATCGGGATGAGCTATCTCCAGCAAAAGGAATACACCATAGCTGAGGAAGAACTGAATCGCGTCCTGATAAACTATCCCCACTCCAACGCAATTCCGGACACCCTGCTCGCTCTGGTTCAAGTATCAGAGAATTTGAAAAAATCATCCCGTGTGACTTACTATCGGGAAAAACTCACTGGCCATTTTCCAAACTCACCTCAGGCAAAACAGTTAGCCATGGAAAAAATGGAGGCCGATCCAGTTCCGGTTACCTCTGAAACGACTCAGACTCGGGTCGATGAACAAAAAATATCGATTGAAAAACCGATCACTCCTCAGGTGAACGTGAATGATGCTCAAGGTCTGGAACCAAGCGTGGTGAAACAATGAAGTTTTATCCTTTTTTCATCTCCGGCATTTTGATCGTCACTAGCGCCGGGGCTTATTCAGTAAAAAAAGGCGACAGTCTTTCCGAAATTTCAAAAGAACATTATGGCAACTGGAATCGATGGCATCAACTGTGGGAGTCCAATCGAGACCTGATCAAAAATCCTGATTTGATCTATCCTGGTCAGAATCTTCAAATACCGAATGCGGGTGAAGTCCTGGCAGCGGCCCGTGAGTCTTCTCCCCTGCTCGCTTCCAATGCGCGAGTCAGAATGAACAAATTCGGAAAAAAAATGCGCTCTCAAGAGTGGAAAATGCTCCCGCAACAAGCCTGGGAGACCTTTACTTTTCGCCGTCCCATCGATGTGGGTTCCGATGGATTTGACCGCAGTAGCAAGATCAAAAAACCGGTTATCGACAAGGTAACATCACCATTTACCATTGCCTCCGAACGAATCCCGATTCAGGGAGAAATCATTCAGGCTCGATCCAATTACAATCATATATTTTTCACCGAACAGGTTTTGATTCGCGCCGAAGAACAACTTCAAGTTGGTCAAACCTATTCCATCTCCGATAGTCCCGAAAAAATAGTCTCCAAACGCAATGAACGGGTCGGTTTTGCTTATGAACTACTGGCAAAGGTCAAGATTGTCGGTGTTCGTGATGGAAAATTCATCGGAAATATTGTTTCAAGCCAAAAACCTGTTCTTCGCAAATGTCTGCTCATTCCAGAAGTTGATTTATTGAGTCTAACCAATACAGTTGATTCTCCTGAAACACTTAAAGCAAGTGTGATTGCAGCCCATTTTCAAAATTACACCCTTTTTACTGAAAACAGCCTGGTGATTTTGGATGTCGGCTCACAGGATGGTGTGAAACCGGGAATGATCTTTCGACGATATTTGAAAAAAGATCCGCTGAATGAAGCCATCATCACCACCAAAAATTATCTGGTCGAATCCGAACTTCAGGTTCTAGACGCCAAAGAACAATTTTCTATCGCGATGATCATCCAATCACACTCCCCGGTTCATTCTGGAGATGAAGTGTTTTCACTGACAGATACCAAAGACTTCCTCAAATCGAATGGTTTACAGATCAATGGTCCGGAAGAACCAAGTGAAACTCCGGCAAATGATTTAGATCAATACGAAGATGAAGAAGGCCTGGGTGAAAAAGAAGATCAGGAACTTCGCCAACTTGAAAAGGTCAACATTCAGGATTCACAAGACGCATCCAAACCGGAACAAGCCACTGAAAAAGGATCTGACGAGAAACTGGATGAGGATTTGAGTCCAGCCGAAAAGCCATCCACTTCCAACAATGATGAGATTCCGGACAGTGTTCTGGATGAGCCGACAGCGCCAAAACCAGAGCCTAAAAAGGATGATTCGACGATTCCTGAGGAATTAAACATTCCTTCGGAATTATTGGCTCCACCAACCGATAATGCGAGTCCGACGCCTAGTCCTTCACCGAATCCGTAATCCAGGCCGTGGAATTACTCCACGCAACCGATCCAGCTTTTGAGGTAATGCCCCTCTTCGAATTCAACCTTCATGAAATGATCCAGTGAAGGTGAACCTTGCGTGATCCAACGAACCGATCTACCAGATCGTCTTACTGCTTTTTGAAGGCACTCTTTCATGTCTTCTGTTGAAAGCAATTGAGAGCATGAACAACAGACCACCATTCCACCCTTGGCGGTTTTTTGAATCGCGGATGAAAACAACTGCACATAGGCATGCTTACCTTGTGGAATGGATTTTCGATTCTTGATGAATGCAGGAGGATCAGCAATCACGACTTCAAAAGCTTGGTCTTTTAAAGATGGCATCGGTTCCAGAACATCCGCCTTCATTCGATGAAACCGGATTCCATCCGCACCTTTTTCGATCGTGTTTTTTCTGACGTTTTTTTCAGCAAATTTGAGAGCCGTATCCGAAGCATCGACTGCGGTAATTTCCAGTGGAAGACCTTTTTCCATGAAAACTTGTGAAATTTGAACGCTCCACTGCCCGACGTAAGAACAGAGATCCAACAATTGCGGCTTACCCTCTTTTTTCAAAAATTTTTGATCATAACGGAATTTTCGCAGAAGCAGGATCTGGGCAAGTTTCACATTATGAGCTTGATCGAAGAAAAATCCTGTTTTCTGACCACTGACCAGATCAACTGTCATCGTCACTTCTCGATTCATGACACTTTGAAGTTGAAACTCGAAGTCTCGATAAGCATCTAGCGAATCAACTTTGATTCCCGTATGAAGAAACAAAACTTCTGTTGCTTCTTTCGACAGCCCTTCTCGCTCACGCGAACCTGCATCCCTTCGAAAAATAACCTTGGTGGATGATGATTCACCCATGGATTTGGAAATTTCAGCTAGAGCGGAAGTGATGATTGGAAGTGCGAGATCCATTCCGGCAGAATGCGGTTGAACCACATAAACCACTTCTTGACCTGCATATCGGTCAATCACCAAACCGGGAAGATCATCATTCTCACCATAAACCATTCGAAAACTTTGCGACGGTGAGAACCATTGCAAACGAAACTCAAAAGCTTTTTTAATATGATTTAGAAGAATGGACTGGATGATCGCTTCCGGTTCCATCCCTTCTTGTTTGGTTCTGGAAATTGCTCGGAATGCAATCAAGGAAGAAGGATTACCAAATCCATAAGCAAGAAAAGATCCGCCGGAATCATCGAGAATCAACAATTCACCCGGTTGAATTCCTTTGGGGGATTCCTGGAGCTCATTGGAATAAACCCAAGGGTGCCCCTGTTTGAATCGGCGTTCTTCCTTCGACTTCAATCTCCAATGCTTCATCTTTTCATCACTTTCATGATTCCGCTTTTTACAAATGTTTTTCCGAATAACATTGCAAAGATCATCATCAGGAAAAACCCGATGATCGCCAATGGAATCAAAATCGGTAAAATCAAAAGACCAGCCACGGTCCCTACCGGTCCCATTTTAACTACCTTGAATCCACCTGCGGAAAATGGAGAAGCAGAAGCCGTCTCTTTACCCGCCAGATGAGCGCCGTTTGAATCAAGCACTTCAACTTGATCTGAAGAAATCTTTTTGGCTTTGGTCTCAAATACATCACTCATGAATCATCCCTCCAGTGGACACATCATGAGATGCGTTCCCAACTTGCGGCATTGAGCCTCATAATTTTTCAGGTATTTTTTTTCAGCGTCGGTCAATTGATCCAAATCGATGAGGTCCCAATCATACCCGACAAACACAACGTTTTCGTATTTGAAATCTCCACCCTGAGGATGAAGGAAAGCCACGTTTTCAACCCGTACTCCGCCTTGATCTTTCAGATAAATTCCAGGCTCGACACTGACACAGGCAAATGGAGTCTGAGGATAAACCGAGAGCGTAGAAAGGCGAATTCCGTCTTCATGAACATGGATTCCGATTCCGTGACCGGTTCCATGCAAATAATCATAACCGGAGGATTTCACAATTCCACGAATTTGGGCGTCTACTTCTTTACCAGAAAGAACCCCCTTCACTGGATGCAAGAACACCTGAATCGCACTTTTCAGTGCAGCGGTATAAATTTCTTTCTGCCAGTTTTCTGGTTTTGCTCCATTGTGTTCGGAACCGACAAAGAATCCCCGAGTGCAGTCAGTACAAAAACCTTCTTCGTAATAGGCTCCACTGTCGAGCAATGCTAGCTGACCTTTTTCAAAATAAGTAGTCTTGGAAGGAGTGCTGTAATGAATGATTGCACTATTCGCTCCTGCTCCAGAAATCGTTTTAAATGAAAGCGCCACTGCGCCTTCATTGGCATAAGACTGATAAAGATGATTGGCCAGATCGACTTCTGATACCTGACGTTGCTGACTTTCTTTCTTTCCCCAACGCAAGGTTTTTGCAATGGCTTTGGAACTACGAAGAAAGGATTCACGAATGGTGTTCATTTCTTCTTTGGTCTTGCGCACTCGTCGTTGGATCACCCATTTGCAATCAGCGTTGATTTTTGCTTCGGGATAAACTTCCTTCAATAAAGAAGGAAGCAAACCGTTCATGGTGGATCCGTTGAAGAAAATTTCTTTCACGGAATGTTTAGCCAGGCAGTTCTTCAGTTCGACCAAATTATTCCGAATCACGGTAATGACATAATTCCCCTTCTGGCTTTCATCCAGTTCCACTGGGGAATCTGCTGAACATGCTGGAAGAAACAGAATGAGTTCCTGCCCTGCAAAGAAAGTATATGCCAAAAATGAGGCAACATGAGGAAGATGGTAACCGCGTGCATTGAGAATGAATGCAGCATCATCGGTCGCTGCGGTGACATGAAGAAATTCAGAATTTGTTTTTTCAAGATCAACCTTCATGGCATCAAGGTTGCGAAAAATGGTACGACCGGTAACAGACTCCGGAAGCGAGAAAATTGGTCGATTGATTCTCCACCCTGGTAATCCCAGACCTTTCAAAATTGCTTCTCCATCCAAACTGACGAGAGTGTGACCGCTTTCTAAAGCCATGGACTGGTACCGCTCTAAGGCAGCCATGGATGTCCGTTCAAAATCAATTCCAATTCGTAAATTTTTCTGGGCGGCAAGACGGGTGCGTACTGATCCTTCGATCGTAGGCTCTACATCCAACTTCACCACTTCCACGATTTCGATAGGACACTCTTGATCGGCTTGCAAATGGTAGCGACCATCGACAAACAATGAAACCCGAGATCTTAGACCCGTTGCTTTGTTTTTTTTAGTCCAGTAAATGGCATCGCCAACAGAGCCGGTAAAAGCGGTCGCTCCAAATCTTGGATTATTCTCAAGGGGTACG
>CAZZLF010000035.1:0-9872 GCA_964654965.1 uncultured Bdellovibrio sp. | reverse complement strand
TTCAATTCCCAGCAGGGGGTGATCCGACACGTACAGTCCGAGCATTTCACGCTCGGAATTCAGTTTTTCTTCCTTGTGGAATTATTTTGGTGTTCTCTCGAACAATTATTCCGTAGATCAGGAAATCGATTACTCCGCGAATTCGTACCTTACGTTATTTATTTCTCATGTGAGGGGCGGTGATTTTCTGGCTCCTAATGGTCAAAATTACTCTTTTGGTTTGTTTGACCCCAATAGTTCCCGAGTTTCCATCGGTTTGACCCTCTCGATTTAAGCGTGATTGAAACGATTTTCATTTTATGTCACGCATTTGACGCCTCACCTTGAGATTACATATAATTTAAATAAACCCGCTTTGGGTGTCGATGAGTGAGTGTGGAGATGCATCGTTTTCTTAAAAATTGGTATTACTTACCCCGAATTGCCCTGTTGGGTTTTCTGGTTCTTTTGTTGTTTCCAGCATGTAAAACCCAAGTAACTGGAACGGAAGCGTCATCAGTTGTCGAAACCGCAGACACTCGTTTTGCCGGCGGAACAAAAGGTGTGAAAATCATTACTGCAAATCTTGCGGCAGCGAGTTTTGATACGCCGACTGCGACGCCAGCTCCGACGGTTATTCCAAGCCCTTATCCAGGTAATGACGGAACAACAACGTATCGTGCAGGTGTTTCAGCTGCACGATATTTCACTCTGGATGGATCCAACCAGATTACTAAACCGAATTGGCTTTTAGATTTTCAATTGGGAATCACGAGTACGACTTATTCAAGTTCCTGCGCTTCTTTTGGTGGTGGGGGTGTCCTTGACCCTATCAATCAGTATCGCGTGAATGAATACTATTGTTCACCAACCTCAGCTACTCCGGTGGCTGCTGGAATCGGTGATCTGCTCAATGATCCCGTATTTTTCAGGATTATTCTGGACCGAAATCAGGACCGCATCGGTTCAGCCGAAAATCTTTTGATCCAGGTAGAATATCAGGCTTCAGGGTTGCATTTTAATGCAGATGGTTCATCAACAAATCCTGAAGAAAATCAGGATCTACTTTGGAAGATTTATTGGCACGATTCGCTCGCTTCGACCTCACCAAAAACGTTCGGGCTTTTTATTCCACCGATTTATTCAGCCTGTGATCCAGCGGGTGTGGGTACCACGGCAGCACCCGGAAGTTGTCCGGGAGTGGGAACAAATACTTACCGAGGGGCACCCATCAAGGTCAGACAATTTATCATTCCGCTTGCCGCTTATCCTGACATGAAGGTCATTCAATTCAGCCGGGTCAGATCGAGAATCAATAATGTTGGTGGCAGTGTTTATGTGAATGCCTTTTGCGGAACCGGTGAAAAACCACTTTGCATGGGAGTGGTGATCCGTTCGGTCAGCATCATGAGGATTTGAATGCTGAAAAATCCTTCCATTCCAGCATTTTTAGCGCTTTTTTTTCTGAGTGGATGTGCTGCTCAGATTGAAAGTAAGCCGGTTTTTCATACTTCAACGGCTACGCTCAATCCGGGCGAATCGGAACTCGCAATGAGAGTTGTTTTTCACAAAGACAATTTCACCGACATCAATGATTTCAATCCTGTTGCAGGTCCCACCCCGACGAGTACCGGGGCAAGTTATTCTCAATTTAAATGTTTAGGGGATGTCACTAAAGTATATTACGCCAATGGGGCTGATTATAGTGGGGCACCAACGGCTTTTCCGACTTCAAGCAATCCAGATTTTTTTAGCCCGACTTACAGACCTGCTTTTATCAGAAACGTATCGGTGGACATCACCAACACTTATTATCCCTTGACTGAATCAAATGTGGTTGGTTCCGATGTTTGTTCTTACCGGACGGTTGCAAACAACAATTTACCTTGGACTTGTGCCGAATTTGACAGAATTCCGGCTGCGGTTCCGGTACCTACGGTGGTTCCGACACCCACGCCGGTGGCAACGCCGGCAACGAATGAATTTTTCAATTCGGGATACTACCGAGTGCGAGATGATTTCTGCGCTTATCAGGGGCCACAAACTTCACCGGATGTTGAAGTGACCAAATCGCTCGTGGGGGGCGTGAATATCGATCTTGATCGCACCAAGATTGGTTCCAACGAAGATTTATTGATGGTGATTACCTATCATGCGATGGGAGAGTTTGACACTGATTCCAGTTGGCCAGCTTCAGTTGCCATTGATGCGAATGGTGTGGTTCCGGGAACCCATTCGTCTTCAAGTGATCACACTGTTTTAAAAGTGCATTTGATGGCGAGTGCCGAAGGGTTGGAGCAGCTGCTCGCTGCCACTCAGCCTCGATCCCAATATTATAGTGATTCCTATTTTTTTCCGGTTTATCTGCGTGAGGTTGCCACCTTGGAAGATCAGTTTGGGGGATTGAGATCTGAGCAGGTTTATATTCCACTTTCACAGAATATTCTGGTCGATCGAATTCGAATCGAACGAAACCGAGGATCATTTCATCTCTTTCAAGTGGATCTATACCGGCTCGGTAATCGGGGTCAATGATCTGACTTGATGTTGTTCAATTAATTGACGGTGTCCATGCTTTCTACAGTTTCATTTCAAAAAAACCGAATAATGATGAGGGATCAGTGCGAGAACAATTCTTGCACTTTACTGATTGAGGATCCCGGGGGGGAATGCTGAAAAAACAGGCGTTTTCATCAATATTCGTTGAATCGCTTCTGCATGCGCGTGTCTGCGCAGTGCTGTTGATCTCCTTTTTTCTTTTTTCCTGTAACAATCTTCGTAATCTGGCATCGGTGAGCACCAGCGGAACTCAGAATTTATCCAATCCCAACGGTGGAGATGGCAGTTCTTATACGATCATTGGTGTTTATGATAGTCAGCAGTCTCCTGGGGCATTGTTTGACGTGGTCTCGACAGATTCTCAATTTGATGTGTTCTGTACCGGCACTTACGGTCCTTGTAAGTGTGAATACAAATATGATTCACCCGGTATCGGTGAAGTGGTGACTCAAGGAGATGTGACTTATCAGGAGTCCAACCTCATTCGCTGTCAGAATGTCGTTCAAGGAGGAATTAGCTCATTTGAAGTAAAAGTTCTATCCTCAGGTACTGGAAACTTTTCAAATACGATCTCGATCAACATGAACTCAGGCGGATTTGTAAATACAACTTATGTAGACCTTTCCCAAGAAGATAATTACACCGAAGTGAAACGCTTTCAGTGTCGAAAACGTGAATTCATTCCAAATCCGTTCAGTCCTAATATCGCTGATCCGATTCAGTCTGAAGATCCGAAATTGATTTATCCATTCAATTACTACACGACCAATGTTTCCAATAGCCTTTGGGCACTTCAGAGTTCCGGAACTCAGGAGTGGGAGTGCACGCTAAATCCAAATGCAACCAATTCTCTACAATGGTGGGCTAACCCGGTGGTGTTTTCAGCAGCAGCTTGTCCAAGTACCAATAGTTTTTGTAGCAACGAAGTGGAACTCATTTATCGTCGTGATTCTTTGGACGGGGGTAAGGTCAAGGCCTCGCTTGCTTCGAGTGCTAAAGGAAAAAAACGTTCCAGCTTTAGTCTGTCCAAAAAGCAATACGGGGTGTTCAATGTTCCGGTGAAAGCGGCGGTCGGGCCTAGTAATATTGGGGGCGCCGGTTCATACGAAACTTCCACTTTTGATGTAATTGGCTTTGCATCTCGATCCATTCCAGCGATCGGCGGAACATCCAGTTGTCCGTCGAACATCACCATTCCTTCCAATGCACATTGGGTGAAGTTATGGAATTTCCGAGCGAATAACATCATGCCTCCCCAGTATGTGAAGTCTTCACCGGCGATGAATGCCAGTGGAATCGCCTGTAATCCGATACCGGACGCTTTTGGAAATACCCAGAGAGTTTTTCCTTCCTGTTACATGACCGAGACAAACACTGCGACGGTCAATTCGGAATGGAAGTCAGTTTCACTTTATGATGCAAACCTGGTCTCTGGTTCGACTTTAACCTCGAATTCTTCCAGTCTTTATGGTTTGCCACCGATCTGGTGGGCGACAAAGTTGAACTCCTTGGCTTCCAGGGTTGCCTGGCTGACTACGAATAACGGGACTCACGCTTGCTATAACATCACCCGCATGAGCGATGGTGGGGTACCCGGAAGTCCTGTGGAACTCTGGCATCCAAGCCCTTTTTCAGAAGCCCTCACCATTGATGGCATGAAAAACCTTCCGTGGAACATTTACAACGCTTATTCCCTGAATCCGAGTGCTCCAGCTCTTTATCAGACTGCAGCTTGTGTCAGCGGTTACCGATGGCTACAAACTTCTTCGTCGGGAGCTGCTTGTAATGCTCCATTGAAAGATCAATTCAAATTGATGCAAGCCGAACCTTTTGACAACCTGGGACCAAATGATCTGAAAAAATTTACTGAAAATAATTATTCGGATCATCTTTTTGTGGTGACCGATCCAAGTGTGAGTGACTCAGCCGTAATCAATAGCATTCAGTCGGAATACATTCCAGTGACTTATCGAACTAAGTCTGATTGTAGTCCTGCTGCGGATACCGATACGCAAAGTTCGTTGAATTGCACTATCAATCCGTCTAAAAAAATCAGTTGGGGAGTCACCGTTCAGGAAATCGACAATCCAACAGGGCCCATTGTTTATCCATTGTGTGTCCTGCAATTTGAAGAGTGAAGGGAGGAAGAATGAATATGAGTAAAATTTTAATCTGGCCGATGATGATCATTCTTTCACTTTCCGCTTGTACGAACATGGCGAACAAAGTGAGCAGTGGCTTGAGTACCATGATGCCTCCTTCGATGATTACGAATACGACTTCGTATTCTCATACGCCAATTAATGTATCTACCACTACTGCGAATAATATCTTGAATCTTTCGGTTCTTTTCGCACCGAATTCGGCACCGTTGACGGGGTTCTGCCTCGCAACTGGTGGAGCGGCAACTGCTTCTACTAAACCTTGTTCCTGTCAATTAGAATGGGTGGAGCTGAATACTGTTGCAGGCAACTCTGTCAGTATCAACCGGTTAAAAAAATATTCAGCAACGAATGTACAGTCTTCGATGGTGACCTGTGCGATGTCCCAGGCATTCTGGGATGAAATTCCGATGGGTACCACGGTTAAGATCAGTGTCGTTCCTGGATACGGAAATACCAGCGGTTTGAGTTCCAATTCAATTAATTATAAAAAAGGAACCAGTGTGGCTGCTTCGGGTGATTTCACCGATGATACACTCACTCCTTTTAGAAATATTTTCAGGTATACCTGTTATTCAAAACGGGTCGCTTCTCATGAGGTTCTGAATCAATTCCAGGTTTTGCCCGTGAATGTTCCGGCAGGAGCTCCGGAACAAAATGCAGAAGTTCTGGTAGCGAGCCGTTTTTGCACGGGGAATGCGACCAGCGAAAATTGCATCAATACTCGTGGAGGGTATTCCGCTCAAAGTTATTACCGTAATTTGTATATTCGATCAGATAAAGTCGGACAAATCAATTCCACGAATGGTGGTTATGATTGTCCTCAGGTTTTTGAATCGATCATGGATCATGCAGGTAATGACGGAAGCAGCAATCCACTGACCCCGCAAGAACGCCAATTCAAGTTTTGGCCACTCGATACCACTTTTGCGGTGTCGACAGTGAATTCGAGTGAGTGGAGTGTACAGATTTCTTCGGCATCGGTTTTAAATAAAAGCAGCGATCCCAACTCAGTTGATGATCAAATCTCTGGAACAGTTCAAAATCCAGAAAGATTGATGGAACTTGCTGCGCCAAATGGAATTTCATGGAAAATACTTGGATACGGCAAGGTTCCAAATTCTGATGGAACCTGTGGAACCATTGTCGATAGCACCGGAAAAATCAGACCATTGACGAGACTTCGACGTTACCGTGTGGTTTATCCACCGATTTTTGAAAATTCGGGACAACCCGTAGCGACCAGGCTCGAGGCAGATCAGATTTATGTGGCCGATCGTCTGGTAGCGGACACCAACGGAAATCTGACCGGGAACATGATCTATGGACCTAAACCTTGTAATTTTTCATGGTTTGATCATGAGGGTGTGACTAATCAGAATGGTAATACGGCATTTCAAACTCATTTTGATTCAACGCCGACCTATCGGTCTACCGGTAATTATTACTTCTTGAATTCAGCAAGTGAACAAATATCAGTGAATCCAGACGGCAGAATTCTTCCCAACCGTGATCGAGGTGGAATGATGGGAGGAATTGCGTCTTCTCCGTCTTGTTCTTCGGCCATTGCGATTTACGACGAGACCTCTGATGGTTCTTTGGCAAAAGCAAGATTGATGACTTCCTGGGTAAACCGTAAGGATTATTATAATCTGCGTGGAAGAAAATTTTATTTGAATCAGATCCATTTGTCTCCGATTGATGCTTGGACGCCGGAGTATGTTGAAGATACCAACTTTAAAGCTTGTGTCCCTTTGGCAGATCCTTATGTAGAACCACCTTTACACTTTTATCGAGATACCAATCAAAAAGTTGCCTGGTGTGCGAAAGTTTATCCAACGCAGAATCCATTTTGGTCATATCTGAACTCAAAGAAAAGGCCTACCGGAACTTCCATTGCAGCAACAGTGGTGAACTGGGGCACTACTCCTCCGGCGACGAATACACCACAAGTTGAATGGTTCACATCCCACGTTGTTAATGCACCTTTGAATCTGGATTATCTTACCGTTGACGGAACCTTTGCTGGCACCCGTGTGAATGCATGCGGAGGTACAAACGAAGAAAGGATCTGCAAATTCAGCTTGGGATCTTCCGCGGATTACGCAAATTGTGTGATCTTTCTCAATAATTATCTCACTGCGAATTCTAAGACCAAACGCTGTGATCGAACCGTTAAGTTTGATGTTTATCAAGACTACAAAGGCATACCTTTACTTGCCAAAGATTCTGATATTAAGGACATGTTAAAAACCGATCTCAGTAATCGGAAAAGTTTTTCGTGTAGTTATTCAGTCCATTCCAATCCAAATAAAGTTAGAAATAAGGACCAACCGTATAGCAATTGTTGCGGTGTGAAGTTTGGTAATCCGATATTGAATACTCCGGGTGCTAGCTTAGGCAATGACGAGGACGGGCATCTCGAGCCTTATCAGGATCCGATGTATCCTGACTACCGTTATTGCGGTACCCCGGTAGATTGATCGGTATTTCGAAGTCGATAATTCAAAGCTTCCATCAAGTGCTCTTTTTTGAAAGTTTCGCAGAGTTCGTAAGCTTGAATCGTTCGTGCCAATCGCATTACCTTATGCCTTGCCCTGAGGCTGGTTGTTCTCGCTTTGAGGATGGATTCAAAATCGGGATCAGCAGGAAAGTGTGTTTCAAGCCAGCGCACAGGAAGTTCGCTTGGTATCAATCCGAATCGTTCCACTGCAAATTTTCTACGTATTTCTAGAAACGTTTTCTTTTTTTCGATGACGGAATCGACCACTGTTTCAGACAGGATCGCTTTTTTCGGATCAATTTCATCGCTGATCACACTGATCAGATCGATGCGTTCAGCAATGGGGCCAGACAGACGGTGAAGATATTCATCCACCTTGGAGGATCGGCATCGACAGCTCAGAGTAGATTTTTGCGTTCGAAATTCTTGAGGTAGACCACCACATGGACAAAGGTTTCCAGTGGCAATCAGTTGAAAATCACAGGAAATTTCAGTCGTACCTTGAACCCGGGTAATGGTTGTTTTTTTATTTTGAAGGGGTTCTCTCAAACACTCTTTTGCATCTCGGTGCCATTCCAAAAATTCATCTGCGATCAAGATCCCACCATGAGCCAGTGAAAGTTCTCCTGCTCTGAATCCACGCGTGCCCCAAGAGCCTAGTAAATGAGCTGGCTTTACCTGAGCGTGTACGGATCGGATGGGAACTCCCTGATGAAGTGGTACTCCAGAACGGATATGATCTGAATAAATAAGTCTTTTCCAAGTTTGATTGGCATCGCTTTCCGGCGTTAGCCAGCGATACCAATCCAATAATTGGGATTTCCCTACGCCTTTAGGTCCAAGAATCAAAGTATGGTGACGACCGACGATCGAAAGCCCCAAAACTCTTTCCTGATGGGGAAGCAGGGGGAGGAGTTCCGGGGGTTTCGGTCGTGGTTTGCGCAATGGAAGTTTTTGCCGTCCTTTTGGCGGCTCGATTACTTCACGCAAAGTCTGAATGATCTTGATTTCAAGTTGCAGAGGATTCGGTAATTTTTTTTCTGCCCGCCATTCCATCAACTCTTCGATCTCTCTACCGTCTTCCGGGCAAAGAAAGATCATTTTTGAATCTGGCTCCTGGATCAGAAGTTCCAAGAGAGATGCAGTTTTCCCACAAGGTTGTATTTTTCCGTCTAACCCCAGTTCACCCCAGGCAAAAATCTTTAGGTTTTGATTACCCTGAAATGGTTCATCAGGATGAAACTGGGAGATAATTCCAATCGCCATCGCCAGATCATGACCTGTTCCGCTTTTTTTGAGATCGGAAGGAGCCAGGTTAACGATTACCTTTTTTCGAGGGAATTCTATTTCGCTGGATGAAAAAGCAGCGACGATTCTTTCCCGAGCTTCCTGAATTTCGGGGCCTGCTAATCCCAAGATATGAAAACTCGGAATCTGAAATCGTAGATGAACTTGGACTTCGATGGATCGAACTTCTGTTCCCAGAGAAAGAAAGGAATGGATGCTCATGCAGCCATGAATTGCAAAACAGATGCCTTTTATTTTTTCTTGATTTGATCCAGCATTGCTTCCTTGGCAAGATTGATTTTTGCAGAAGCATCTTCATAAAATTTGATTTGTTCTCGCGCTTGACCTTGGATGCGGTCCGGATGGAACATCTTGATCTTTTCCTTATAGGCGCGCATGATTTCCGATTCGTTGGCTTGTTCATCGACTCCAAGGATTTCATGAGGTAGTCCATCGAGACGAATCCCCGGAAGAGAAAGAGGAGGAGATTTATTTTCTCGTTTTTTCATTTTAGCATCGGCAAGGCTAGGACCTTGGCGGTGAATGCGATTTAAATCACTTCGGTCCGCTTCTCGGGTACGAAAGCTACTCTGATTTTTTCGGTTTCGGGTATTCAACCAGATCGCTGAAAAAATGATTACCAAAAAAACATACTGCAAATGATGAAAATGGTCGGCGACCCATTTGAATTCCATTTCCTTGATTGTAAAAGGTACGCTTCATGCAGACAAGTAGGAATGATTTCAGGAGATACATATGGGGTACTTCAGCGATTGATCCTGAATGAGAAAATCACCCCCTCACCTGAGGGGTTGCTGAGAACACTCGGTTTTGTTCACCTTTATACGGCCAGCGGCCTTCATTTGATCGCACTGGAGTCATTGATCGAAAAAAATCCCTTCAGAACGCTCAAGGCCAAAAAAGTTTTGACGGTCTTTTTCTGGTTTTTTCTATTTTGCATCTGGAAGGTGCAAGGTTTTCGACTTGGATTTGCCCGAATCCTGATTCTGTTTTTTTTGCGTACCATTGCCCGTGAAAAAGGTTTGAAATGGAGGGTTTATTTTCCATTGATTTTCACGTTTTGTTTTGACTCAATCATGGGTATCGACTCGGGTTGGAAGCACTACTATCTGGCAATCTTGGGAGGGATGTTAGGCATGGAAGCCGCAAAGAGTTCCCAAAGAGGTTGGCTTCTTCATCATGTCTATCTATCCGTGGGTTCTTGGTTGTTGACGGCTCCTCTAGATCTCTTTGAAAATCACGTTATATCCTGGGCAACTCCGTTATGGAGTCTGTTGACGATACCGGTGATATCGGTCTTACTTTACCCGTTGAGTGTGTTTTTCTATTTTACTACAGATGAAATTCCTCATGGATTGGTA
>CAZZLF010000034.1:0-9956 GCA_964654965.1 uncultured Bdellovibrio sp. | reverse complement strand
CATTTTCGAAATCCATTCATGAGTTATCGCAAAAGCACGGTAATTCATCAGCCAATGGGGACGGTAGCGGTGATTTCTCCTTGGAATTACCCATTTTTTCTCGCTTTTGGTGACATCGTTTGCGCCATCCTGGCGGGAAATGCAGTGATTTTCAAACCCAGTGAGTATAGTTCTTTAATCGCCCAAAAAATTCAGGAGCTGTTTGATGAGGCGGGTTTTCCCATTGATCTTCTTCAGACTGTTTACGGCGAAGGGGATCTTGGGGCAGCAATCATTGATCACCAGCCTGCCAAGATTTCTTTTACTGGAAGTGTAACGACGGGCAAAGCGATCATGAAACAAGCATCTCAATATCTGATCCCAGTTTCTCTCGAGCTGGGTGGGAAAGATGCCATGATTGTTCTACCTGATGCTGATCTGGATTATGCAACTTCGGCTGCTCTTTGGGGAGGATTCACAAATTCCGGACAGGTTTGCGCTTCTATCGAGCGTCTTCTGGTGCATGAGTCGATCGCTAAAGCATTTGTTTTAAGGCTCAAAGAAAAAATCGCATTATTATCCAGTGAATCGGATCTGGGTGTTTGTTCGATTGAAAAACAGAAAAAAATTTACGAAGACCATCTTCAAGATGCTAAATCTCGAAACCTTGAGTTTTTGACTGGTGGAATTTTATCTTCAGATCGTACGCGCATGTTGCCGACACTCGTGACCGGAGAAGGTGTTGAAGATTCAAAGATTTATAATGAGGAAACGTTTGGACCCGTGATCGCATTCACTACGTTCAGATCAATTCAGGAGGCGATTGATAAAGCCAATCGCAATTCCTATGGACTGGCGGCAAGTGTGATCAGCAAGGATCTTTCATTGGCGGAAGAAGTAGCCCGTGAATTAAAAGTGGGTAGTGTCATGATCAATGAAGCTGTTTTCACCGCTGGATTGCCGGAGACTCCTTGGGGAGGATTAAAAGACAGTGGATTTGGAAGAAAGCATTCTGAAAGTGGATTGCATGAATTCACGCATTTGAAGCACGTAAATCGTCCCCGATTTGGCTTCCTAACGTTTAAATCCTGGTGGTGGTATCCATACAGTTCTTTTCAGCGGCAGTTTTTCCAGGCTTGGGGTGACATGTATTGCACGGGATTTTTTGATAAACTGGTGCGTTTCCCCCATCTTTTGTGGACCATGCTTCAGTTCCTAAAAAATGAGCCGAGGTTGTGATGTCAGTTCGATTTTTTCAAGATGGTAAAATCATTTCCGAAGTGCCTTGTCTTCAGGGTTTGAACTTGCTCGGACATGCCCAGATGGAGGAAGTGGAAACGGGAAGTGAGTGCGGAGGTCATGGTCGATGTGGCAAGGATCGGGTTTGGATCAGGCCCAGTGACCGTCAGCTTTTGAATCCCCCATCGTTTTATGAAAGCAAATTGCTTTCCATGAACATGCTCAATGAGGGATGGCGCCTTGCTTGTCAGGCATTTCCCAATGAAAACGACCTTGAAATGGATATTTTTTTGAATCGGCCTGAAACTTCAGGTGATTCTCCTGTTAAAATTCCGTAAATCATCAAAGGTGTCAGTGGACAGGATTCGGGTCTGGGATTATGCTCCAGCGGCCACTTCAGACGGGCAATCGCTGGCCAGAAATGGCGGGAGGAAAGTCCGGGCTCCACAAAGCAACAATGCCGGCTAACGGCCGGGGGGCTTCTGGTAATCAGAAGTTTACGGAAAGTGCCACAGAGAATATACCGCTTTGTTTTTTATCCTCGAGGTAAAAAGCGGAGTAAGGGTGAAAAGGCGAGGTAAAAGCTCACCGCTTTTCGAGTGATCGAAAAGGCACGGAAAACCCCACTGGGAGCAAGACCAAATAGGAAGGAAGAGTAGCTTTGCTCGTTATACCTTCGGGTTGGTTGCTGATGAACGATGCTAGTAATAGTACGTCTAGAGGAATGATTGCCTCCATTCAAGCAATTGAGTGAAGACAGGACCCGGCTTACAGTCTGAAGTGGTTTTTTTAAGCGGCCGTTTTAATTTGATTTCTTCTAAATTGAATATCTTTATAAGCCTGAACGATGCGATCGGAGTAGTGCCGATAAATTTCATTTTCAGCCTCGAGGGATTGAGGATTTCTGTCGATGATCTCGTTAATGAGGCTCAGGACTTCAGCCATGGGATGAAACTGGATTCCCCCGATTTTTCTAGGAAAACCTGAGCGATCCCTTCTTTCATGATGTTGTTGGATCACTTGCAACGTCACCGAAGGAACGCTGGTGTTTTCGGCAAGTAAATCAGCGCTGATCATCGGGTGATTTTTGAAAAATTCTTTTTGCTGTGGGTTCATTTTTTCTGCAGGAATCTTGCTGAGATCTCCGAAAGGAGAATTGTAAAGAGCAATGTCCTGGAAGATGCTGCTGATTCCGAGAATCTCTACAATGTCATTTTTTTCAAATTTGAGGCTCTTACACATCAGAATGCATAAAATCGCACAAGCGATGTTGCGATCATTTTCGATCGATTGATCGATGAAAAGCTGGAGTTTTCCAGTGTCTTTTGAGGCATGAAGCTGTCCGATCACTTGAAATACATCTTCAAAGATTTCGTACGAGTTGTTGACCGACTCATCGGAAAGGCTTTTGCTTTGAAGCTCACGTAATAAAGATTTGGCCTTGAAAAGAGTTTCGGCGGTTTTCCAGCTGATCGGAAATTGGTTTAAACCGGTCAGAGAATCGCGAATGGAACGGATCTGCTGGCGAATTTGCGAAATGCTTTCTTCGCTCACATAAAAATGTGTTCCATGGGCAACATGATCCAGTATTTCCAGAGAGGCATCACTTCCGGCGTTAGCATATGGAACAAGTTTTCCTTCATCATTTTCGAGAAAAACATCAAAAATAAAATATCCGGCATGAGCAAAATCAATCGCCGGAACCGCAAAAAATCCTTCATGAGAATTTGAAGAAGTGGGTCTGGGGAGATTCTGAGGAATGATGAATTCTTTTGGTCGTACACTCTTGCTGAGAATCGTGGAATAACTCGTCTCACGATCAAAAACACCTTTCCAGTGGCGAAGGGTCCAAAGGCTTTCAAAAGAATCAGCCGAAATTTCGGAGGCGTTGTCGAGCAGGTAGACTGGAGTGCCGGGCCGGGAGGCTAGGCAGAGGTCTAAAAACTGAAGGGCGCTGAAGCTTGAATCGTTGGGATTCAGGTAAATAGCCGTAAAGCAGGAATTGGGATTTGAAACTAATTCCGCTCCTTGGAGTAAAGATTCTGCAATCAAGACTTTAGACCCAGATTCTTTTAAAATATGCCTGTTAAAGTCAGTATCGCTGCTGACAAACAAGAAAAAGGACATGTCTATATGGTACACCTATAATACCTGATCGGCAAGGTCAACTTTATTAAACTACTGCAGTTTATTCAATTACTTTGGGCAACATTTCAACTTGGTCCCCAAAGCGATACCATGTTATTAGAAGTGCCTATGAAACCATGGGGTGTGTCCGATTCACTGAAGCTATATCACGTCGAAAATTGGGGTGACCAATATTTCAACATTAATCCAGGCGGAAACTTGACTGTCCATCCAAGACAGGGCCTAGGGCCGGGAATTGACTTGATGAAAGTCATTTCAGAGGCATCTGAGTTAAATTTGCAAATGCCATTATTGATTCGCTTTCAAGACATCATTCGTCACCGGGTGATCCAATTGAATGAGGCGTTTCAGAAGGCGATTCGTGAACACAACTACGCTGGAAAATACCAGGGAGTTTATCCCATCAAGGTAAACCAAATGCGTGAAGTGGTCGAAGAAGTGGTCGACGCTGGACGCGAATATCAGTACGGGCTGGAAGCGGGTTCAAAAGCGGAACTCGTTGCTGTTCTTGCCCAGGATCTACCTCCTGGAACCTTGATCATCGTCAACGGATACAAAGACTATGCGGTATTGAAGTTGGCGCTGATGGGCTTAAAGCTTGGCAAAAAAGTTCTCATCGTAATCGAAAAACTTTCTGAAGTTCAACAGGTCGTCCAGATCTCCAAAGAAATGGGAGTGAAGCCACTATTGGGAATGCGTTGTAAGTTGCATTCTAAAGGTTCAGGAAAGTGGGAGTCTTCCGGTGGGGAGCTCGCAAAATTTGGTTTAACCACTCCTGAAATGCTTTACACCGTGAATTACCTCAAGTCAGAAGGATTCCCGGATGCGATCAAGCTTCTTCATTTTCACATCGGTTCTCAAGTGACCAACATTAGAACGATCAAAGAAGCTTTAAAGGAAGCAACTCGCTTTTATGCTGAGTTGATCAAAATGGGTGTGAATTTAGAGTATCTCGATGTCGGTGGTGGTCTCGGTGTTGATTACGATGGCTCTCAAACCGATTTTGAAAGTTCAATCAATTACACGCTCGCTGAATACTGCTCGGATGTGGTGTACTCCATTCAGGAAATTTGTGCTGATGAAAAAGTTCCGGTACCTACGATTGTTTCTGAAAGCGGAAGAGCAATTGCGGCCCACCATTCTGTGTTAGTAGTGAATGTTTTTGGTTCCATTGAAGTCGGCACCACGCCGATGGATCTGACCGAACCCAAGAATGGCGACGATGAACACAATGTTGTGAAGGAAATGCGTTACGCATATCAAAATATCAATTACAAAAACTTGATGGAGACGCTGAACGAAGCGATCCAGCGTAAAGAAGAAGCTCTCACCATGTTCAAGCTTGGATTTTTGAATCTTGAAGAGCGAGCAAAGGTTGAGCACTTATTCTGGCAAGTTTGTAGAAAAGCAGCTCAGTGGGCACCTGATCTTCGCCATGTTCCAGAAGAACTGGAAAAAATTCAAAAGTCATTAGCGGATCAATATCTTTGTAATTTCTCGATTTTTCAGTCTATTCCGGATCATTGGGCAATTCAACAGTTGTTTCCGATCATGCCGATTCATCGCCTTGATGAAGAGCCAAACCGTAATGCCACTTTGGTGGATATTACTTGTGATTCTGATGGCAAGATGAACAAGTTTATTGACCTGAGAGATGTGAAAGACATGATTCGCCTTCACCCGTTGAAAGAGGGTGAGCCATACTATGTCGGATTTTTCCTGACCGGTGCATACCAGGACATCATGGGAGATCTTCATAATCTTTTTGGTAAAGTGAATGAAGTGCACGTGTTCCTCGATGAGACGGAACCGGGCGGCTATTATATCGAAGAAGTAATTCGAGGAAACAATATCGCAAGTGTTCTTCAGTGGATTCAGTATTCACCAGAACACTTGGAGCAAGAGATTAAGCAATTGATCGATCGGAATGTTCGTGAATCGGTGATCAAGCCAAGAGAGGGTGTTGATCTTCAGAATTTTTATGAGCAGGTATTGAGAGGTTATACTTATATTGATTCCTTGAAGCCGAATCTCAACCATAATTATAGTCAGTTGAATAACAATCAGGTCAGCCTTGGAACGGAGTTTATGCAATGAAGTTCTTAAATGAAGGCTTCGATCATGTAGAGTTTGCGGTTAAAGACTCTGCTCCTCATGTTGCCATGTGGGAAAAGATGGGATTTGAAAAAATCGCTGACACCGATGTTCCTTCTAAAGGCGCGCACTACACTGTTTTGGCTCAAGGTAAAGTAAGATTGGTCATTGTAAACTATGATCAATCTGTAGCAGCACAACAGCAGGAGGGATTCCAGTTCCTCAAAACTCATGGAGATGGCATCTGCGTATTGGGTGCGGAAGTGGAAGATGTATACTCAACCTACCAAGAAGTGGTGGCGCGAGGAGCTCGTCCGGCAATGGCTCCTCAGGCTTTTGAATCACCCTATGGAATCGTTGTAGTAGCAGAGGTATTTACTCCTGCTGATTTTCGTTATCGTTTTGTTTCCAGAAAGAATTCCGGAGATTTACAAAAACCGGCAATTTTCTTGGATAGTTTGACAGTTTCCAGAATGGAGAGTCCTTCTCCAACAGGAATTTACCGAATTGATCATTTGACCAACAACATTGATATGGGCCAATTCGATACCTGGCTTCATTTTTATACGAAAGTTTTCAATTTCAAGGCAGTTCGTCGATTTAATATCAAAACTGGTCGCACAGGGCTTCTTTCTGATGTGGTTCAATCTGAATGTGGACGCATCAAGGTTCCGATCAACGAAGCAACCGAAAAAGAAAGTCAGGTCCAAGAATTTGTGGACCGTTTCAAGGGTGCTGGTGTTCAACATCTAGCATTTGCAACGACTGATATTATCAATGGGTTAAAAAAATATCGTAAAGAAGGATTTAAATTCCTTTCTGTTCCTTCAACTTATTACGATGTTGTTCCTACACGCGTTCCGGGAGTGACTGAAGATCTTAAAGTTTTGGAAGAGTTGGGAATTCTCTTGGATGGTGAAGGTGGCGGATATCTGATGCAGATATTTACTCAAGAGTTGATAGGGCCTTTCTTCCTGGAATTCATTCAACGTAAAGGTAACGATGGTTTCGGAGAAGGAAATTTCCGTGCGTTATTTGAAGCGATCGAACGAGACCAGATCCGTCGCGGAGTATTAAACCTCTAAAGTTTTTTGAATCATGAATTCGGTATATCCTCGTAAACTGGGTGCCATCGAGATCGGCCATCCATTCATTCTTGCTCCCATGGCGGGAATCACCAATTCTCCGTTCCGCAGATTGATGCGTGAATACGGAAGTTCCGTGATGATCAGCGAATTGGTTTCAGCAAATGGAATTGAGTACGCTTCAGATAAAACCATTGAATTATTGAAATTCCATGAGGAAGAGCGGCCATTAGGTCTTCAAATTTTCGGAGAAGACGAAACAAATCTGGTCAAGGCTTGTCAGTTTATTGAGAAACTGGGTGCGGATTTTATCGATCTCAACATGGGGTGCCCGGTACCCAAGGTCGTGAAAAAAGGAGCAGGATCTGCAATGTGCAGAAATCCTGCTGGATTGGCTCCGATTCTAAAAGCGATGGTGAAGTCAGTAAAGATTCCCGTCACCATCAAGATTCGTACGGGTTGGGACGCCAACACGAGAAATGCACTTGAAATTATCAATGTCGCTGCAGATGCAGGAGTGAACTGGGTTGCCATTCATGGGCGCACTCGAGCACAAGGTTACAGTGGTGAAGCGGATTGGGATTTTATCGGTGATGTAAAGGCAAAGAGTCCTTTGCCGATCATTGGAAATGGAGATGTTTGTACTCCTGAGCAAGCTGTTAGTCGTTATCGGTCCTATGGCGTCGATGGTGTGATGATCGGGCGCGGGGCACTTCGAAATCCGTTTTTGTTTGAACAATCGGTAGCATTGCTTGAGGGGCGTGAGTTGCCTATCGTGAATGCCGACCGGTTTTTGGAGTTGTTTCGTAAGCAGAGAAGGTATCTAGCTGAGACCTTCAATGACTACGGAGCACTTCTTCATGCGAGAAAGTTTTTAGCCTGGTATTCCAGCGGATATCCTGGATCTGCTGAGTTCCGAAAAAAGGTTTTTCATATACCTTCGGAACAAGAACTTTGGGATACGGCTGAGACATTTTTTTCTGTAGCATTGCGTGGTCGAGACATGAGTTTTCTTGCCGAACCATTCTTAATGGGAGGTCATGGATGAAGTTTATTGAAGACGAACAGGTTAATCTGCACATGGTTCAATATCTTAAAAAGATCTTGATCGAATGGGAGCTTTCAATTGAACAATTGGCCAAGATCGGTCACGTGTCCCCCCAGGGTTTAAAAAATTTTCTGGAACTTAGAATTGAACAGTTAGATGAGATGCCTTCGGTGCCCTTTGAGCTTGAATCCGCCATGCCCTTGGTTTCAATCTATAAGAATTTGAAAGTCATGTTGCCTAATAGTGAAAAACTAAACGAGTGGTTGGTTTCACCACATGAGCTTTTTGAGGGAAATAAACCGATTGAGGTAATGGCGATGTCACCTCGTCATCTTTCCTGGGTCAGTTACACGTTGGAAAGCCAGGCGCGGAGCTAGTTTGTTCCAAGATGAATTTTTCGCCCTTCGATCGTGATTGAAAATCCCGCATCATCTTGCTGTAAATATTTGAGTATCTCGTAATAAGCGGGACTTAAAAATTTCGCTTCTTCTTTTAAACCCGAATTTGGATCATAAACTCTGCTAGTCAGTCTTCCGGGTTTGTACTGAAGTGTGATGGGTTCGAGTTCCACTGAACGTTGATCATTCAAGTGTAGGGTGAAACCGATTTCAGGAGAGCCTTCTACCGATGTGACAAAAAAAATGGTGTCTTCCACGTGAATGGTTTTGCTTTCCCTGCCGATTCGAATTTCATATCCATCTTTACAACGATAAATGTTTCTCGCGAAAGCAAGCATAGTGCGTTCATGGGTGATTTCTTCGCCCCCAGAAAGCCAGATGCCATTCTTGGTCAGAATGATGTTTTCAAAAAAACTAAAAAAGCTGTTATCAATTTCAGCGCTCATGAATTCATTGACCGTTCTTGATGTCTTTGGCAAGTGTTACGCGAGAAGCGCGTCTCTTCTGGGCTGCTTTATGTCTTCTTTTTTCTGTTTCGGTTTTGGGATCGAGCGGTGGAACTTCCCGAGGTTTCCCATCGCTTCCCAATGCAACAAAGGTGAGGTAAGCGCTGACGTTATGAAATTTTTCACCCGTGATTAAATTTTCTGAATCCACACGGACTCCTACTTCCATTGAGCTTTTTCCGGTGAGATTGACACTAGCCCTGAGTTGAACGGCATGACCGAGTTTGATCGGCGCAATGAAATGAAGGGCATCAATGGAAGCAGTTACAACCGAGCAGCGGGCGTATTTTCCTGCTGAGATCGCACCGGCAATATCAATCCAGGACATCACCGTCCCCCCGAAGATGGTACCGAGTGCGTTGGTGTGCTGGGGAAGGACCAGTTCAGTCATGGTGACCGCAGATTCTGCGGGGCTTTTTGGCTTCAGAGACGCGAGCTTTTTCATAACCTTCATTGAATCAAATTTTTTAAAAGAAATCATAAAATATCATTTGCAATTTTTTACACTGAGGCTCGATACTTGGTTTGGGTTGAATCGTTTCTATCAGGAAGATGGAAACGCCAAAATGGGAGAAAAGATGGAAAAAGAGCAAGGATGTTCTGGAGAAGATGTCTTGAATGAAGTGGTTCAGTTGACAGGGCTTCCCGCTGATTATCTGCATGCAGAGATTAATTCCCTTTTGGGAACGGAGTGCGAGAGCGTCAAGGATTTGTCGCTCGATCAGTTGAGAAAAGTCCTTTTGAATTATCTTGAAACGCTGAACGATGAAATGACGCAAGATTCAATCAAGCATTAACTTTTTAAAAATTTCAGTGCTGGTTTAAACTATCCGATAGGTGCGTATAGGGAATTACATATGCAACCAGGGAGAAAATATCCAGATGAGCACTTTCATAGCCAAACCCAAAATTCCAGCGAACCTAATTCAACCCGAAATTGTTGGTTTCAATCCAGATATCCATACTCCAAAAGGTTACATTCCTAATCCAATTGTAGTTGAACAAACGGCAAGAGGAGAGAGACAGTACGACATTTACTCGAGGCTGCTCATTGACCGGATTATTTTTTTAGGGACAGAGGTCAATGATACGGTCGCGAATCTTTTGATCGCGCAGATGTTCTTTCTCGAATCCAATGATCCGGATAAAGACATTCATTTTTATATCAACTCACCAGGTGGATCCGTTTATGCAGGTTTGGGGATCTACGACATCATGAACTTCATTCAGTGTGATGTTTCTACTTATTGTATCGGGATGGCTGCCAGTATGGGGGCATTTTTACTTTCGGCGGGAGCTAAGGGTAAAAGATTTAGTCTTCCTAGCGCGAGAATCATGATCCATCAGCCGCTTGGTGGAGCGCGTGGACAGGCTTCGGATATTGAAATTCAGGCTAAAGAAATTCTTTACTTGAAAGGCCAGTTGAACGAAGCACTTGCTCGTCATACAGGAAAAAGCG
>CAZZLF010000033.1:0-10009 GCA_964654965.1 uncultured Bdellovibrio sp. | reverse complement strand
TACCCCGCTACCATCATCCCCAGACCAATGAGCATTTGAACGGCCCTGGTTCCGTGAATTAAAAGCAATAATCGATAAATGATGAATGCAACAATCGCGATATCAAAAATATCTTCGTAGCGAAAACTAGAAGACAAATTGGCGATGATTTCATTCATGCGAGTACCGGCGGAGTCACAGGTGTCGCGCCACCACCTTCGTCGGGAGAACTTTTAGGTTCGACCGTTTCCACTTTTGCCGGACGGGTAATTTTTTCTCCGCGAATCAGTTGATCGACCTCTGAACCGTCGATGGTTTCATATTCGATCAAAGCTTCAGCGATTCTTTTGAGGGCCTCAAGATTTTCAGTGACGATCTGTTTCGCACGACGGTGATTCGTATCTACAATCTTGCGAATTTCACGGTCAATCGTCAGCGCAGTCTGCTCACTGTAATCCCGATGTTGGGAAATTTCACGCCCAAGGAAAATCTGTTCTTCTTTCCGTCCGAAAGAAAGAGGTCCAAGTTCGTCACTCATTCCCCATTCGCAGACCATCTTGCGCGCGATTTCAGTCGCGCGTTCGATATCGTTACCAGCTCCCGTGGTTTTCTGATTGAAAATCACTTCTTCTGCCACTCGTCCACCCATAAGGAAAGCGATCAAGTTCTCAGCCTTCACTTTATCCATACTGACTCGATCTTCAGTGGGAAGGGTCTGAGTTACTCCTAATGCCATTCCGCGAGGAATGATGGTGACTTTATGAATCGGATCCGTTCCTGGAAGGGAACGCCCCACCAACGTGTGACCCGCTTCATGATAAGCGGTCGTTCTTTTTTCCATTTCAGAAAGAGTCATGCTCCGTCTTTCAGAACCCATGAGAACTTTATCTTTTGCTTCTTCCAAATCATGCAGGGTCACTACCTTTTGGTCCTTGCGTGCAGCAATGAGCGCCGCTTCATTCACCAGATTTTCAAGATCCGCCCCTGAAAATCCAGGGGTTCCGCGTGCAATGATTTGCAAATCAACCTTGGTATCGAGAGGAACTTTACGCGTATGAACCGCCAAAATCGCTTCTCTTCCCTTGAGATCAGGATTCGAAACCACGACTCGACGATCGAATCGCCCTGGACGAAGAAGCGCTGGATCCAACACATCTGGACGGTTGGTCGCAGCCACAAGGATCACACCGCTGTCACCCTCAAAGCCATCCATCTCGACCAATAATTGGTTCAAGGTCTGCTCACGTTCATCGTGACCACCACCTAAACCCGCACCACGGTGGCGACCGACAGCATCGATTTCATCGATGAAGATAATACAAGGAGCATGCTTTTTACCTTGTTCAAATAAATCACGGACGCGGGATGCACCCACACCGACAAACATTTCCACAAAATCTGATCCGGAGATCGAGAAGAATGGAACTCCCGCCTCACCAGCCACCGCTTTTGCAAGCAAGGTTTTTCCGGTACCCGGAGGGCCCATCAGCAATACACCTTTAGGAATACGACCGCCGAGTTTGGTAAACTTTTTCGGATCTTTTAAAAAATGAACGATCTCAACAAGATCTTGCTTCGCCTCATCCGCACCAGCCACATCCTTGAAGGTGAACTTTTTGCTGGCTTCCGTCATCATTCGAGCCCGCGATTTTCCAAAACTCATCGCCTTGCCACCACCGGCTTGCAATTGGCGCATGAAAATAAAAAACAACAGAAACAAGATCAGCATCGGAAACCAGGAAACCAACATTTGCTGCCAGAATGGCGTTCTCTCCGCCTTTTCATAATTCGGAGTGATGTTGTTGCTTTGAAGAATTTCAAATACTTTTGCATTCTCGGTATCACCCACTGTTTCAAACTGGGTACGACCATCGACAGGTTCTTTGAACGTTCCGGTGATCAAGCCTTCACTTTTGAAAGTGACCTCGGAAACCTTACCCTGTTTGACCAGATCCATGAACTGAGAGAATTTAAGCTCCCGACGCTCACGTTTGTTCTGATCTACGGTTTTGAGCAATACAGCGAAAATGAGGAATACAGACACCCACAACGCCAAGGTTTTTCCAAAGTTTTTCATGAACGGTCCTTTCAACGGCGATCACACTAGAGACACTATTATTTCACCATATCTAAATAGGAAAAACACTTGGAAAAACAAAGAAATGTTAATTATTAGGCTCTTTTTTTAGCGCTTTTGATTGCAGTGCGGTATAACGCAAAATGGAACAACGAAAACCCGGGAATTGCTTCAACAAAATCGGTTTCAACTCGCGTCGAAAAAATGCTCTCATTTGTCCCGAATCCTGATTTCCGGGATCCTCATGATAAGGAACTTGCTCAGCCTGAGCATAGGCATAAATCTCTTCTTTGCTTACTTTAAGAAAGGGACGTAACACATTGTTGTCTTGAAATAAAATTCCTTCGTTTTGCTCAAAAAGCTCGCCTCGAAAAAATCTCCAGACCAAGGTTTCGACTACATCATCCGAATGATGAGCGGTAAAAATCAGCGCCCCACTTACCGAACTCCCCTGCGAGGCATAAAATTCATTACGCTTCAGTCGCGCATCTTCTTCCCAATTTACACTCAGCGGTCGCTCATGAGGATGGTCCAAACGGACCGTCAGAAACTTCACCCCTAATTGTTCCGCCCAAGATCGAACGGTTTCTTTTTCCACCGTTGAAGATTCTGTCCTCCATTGATGATCAAAATGAAGCAAAGTGATTTGCTCCGAAGCAACCACCTTACGGCCATATTTACTAATTAAATGCGCCAACACCATGGAGTCGACCCCACCGGAAGTCGCGATGAACAAGGGGGAAGAAATCGGCAAGGAAAATGAACGCTCTTTGAACAACGCCATTACCTTGCGAATCATCGTTCCACCGATATCCGATGGTTTGGGATAAGCATTCATGAGTTCACATTAACGGGAAACCGTAATTTCGTCGAATTTTCCTGAATCGTAGTTCAAACTCGAACGACAACGGTATTGAAAATCAGATTTAACCTGGGAAATATAGCGAGTACAGGAAATCTGTTTGCCATTTTTTTCGGTGCGATGGTTTTCACTTCCAGAGTCCGCTAGCGCAACGGCTGAAACTGTGAGGCCCTCATATATCTTTTGAGCTTCTCCACCGCTGATCAACAAACGACCGCTTTTTCCTTTTTGGACCGGATCCAACTCTAAATTTTCAGAAACATAAGGTTCATTGATTACGCATTCTGCATTTGCAGATCGCTCGCGACTGGATTCGGGAATTTCAAAAAGTGATCCGTCTTCGATTCCCAAATTGAAAACACAAATGGTTTCTTGAAACTGGGTACAATAGTAATTCACACCCAACTTGTTCCAATATCCTGAACCATCCTGTCCGTTACGATAAGGCACATACTCCAACAACTGATCCAACTGTTTTGCATCTTGACCTGAAAGAATCAACGTCCAAAGCCCAGAATTCATTTCACTGAGATGAACTGAAGAGCCAGAAGTTGAATTAGAATCATCAAGCTGGGAAGGATGAGAGATGGGTTTAATGATGGGAGCGGGATCCCGAAGAATTTTTTGAATTTTATCATCAGAAGTAGACTTACCAGTTTGATTGCTGCTCAACGTAGTCAAGCCGATCGAATGCGGCTGTCTCTGAACACAACCGGCCATCGACATCAACAACAAGATCAAAATCAAAAAATACTGAATCGGTATCATCGCGCCGAAGATTACACAAACCAAGTGTAATTGTCAACCTCTTGAACAAAATAGGTATTTTTGAGTTTGAATCTTTTAAAACTGTCTCGATTAGTCAACCAGCAACTCAGGTCAGTGCAGAAAGTAAAAAACCAAGATCAAGTCAAGAAATTCAATGAAATCCATGGATTTTTATTTTCATTAACTTTTATGTAAAAAAACGAGACCAACTGTGCTAGATTCACCGCATGAAAAAAGCATCCCTGTTGAATTCTGTTCTACTTCTGTCCGTATTCAATGCCCCGACCGCAATGGCCAAGATCCCGAAAAGTGAACTGTTCCCTTCTTTTTCTGAAACGGAAGAAACCTCCTATAAAAACCTTTTTGAATATCGAAATGCCAAAGTTGATCTACTCTTTAGCACCCAACAGCAGAGTTCATCCGACCCGCTTTGGACCCACCTGGATCCACTGAGTGACCAAGTGGAAGGCACCGCAACTGCGAAGGCTTATGCCAACCCAAAGATGCCTCAAACCTCAAAAGAAGTGATCGTCGCGGTGATCGATTCCGGAGTCGACATTCAACACGAAGACCTCAAAGGCAAAATCTGGGTAAATTACGCTGAAAAGAATGGTCTCGCCGGAGTGGATGATGATGGCAACGGCTATGTCGACGATCTTTATGGATGGAATTTCCTGGGTGCAAAAGACGGTACCAACATCGATGCCACTACCCTGGAAGTGACCCGAGAATATGCTCGTTTGAAGAAAAAAAGCTCACGTCAGAAACTTTCTTCAAAAGAACTCGCTTACTTTGAAAAAGTCAAAACACAGTACGAAGAGGAACTGAAAGAAACCCAGTCCACACTTCGCTATTATCAAGAACTGATGACGGCTATCGAGCTTCTGAAGAAAAACGGACTAAAAGAAGAATCCGTTGAAGCAGTCGAACAGATTTCCTCCAGTGACCCAGAAATCAACAATGCAAAACGCCTCGCTATTCTGGTGTTTTCAAACATGAGGCAAGGAAGTTCACAAAAGCTGAAAATCATGATTCAGGATACCTTGGATAAAATTAATTATTGCTACAATCCTGAATTCAACTCTTCTTCCATCGTCGGAGACAACCCTGAGAAAATGGATGAAGTGGGGTACGGGAATAACAACGTGACTGGCCCTGATGCCACTCACGGCACTCATGTTTCCGGCATCATTGCTGCTAATCGTGACAATAGTCTTGGAATTCTTGGACAAGCGGACCAGGTCAAAATCATGTCCCTTCGCGCTGTTCCCAACGGTGACGAACGAGATAAAGATGTTGCGAATGCAATTTTTTACGCTGTAAAAAATGGAGCAAAAGTCATCAACATGAGCTTTGGAAAACAATATTCTCCTCACAAGCGCTATGTCGACCAAGCAGTTGCCTATGCCGAAGAACACGGAGTGATCCTGGTTCACGCCGCTGGTAACGACGGAAAAAGCACGGAAATGGGACATCAAAATTTTCCAACCAAAAAAATTCTAAAACTAGGCGGACGAATAGAAACAGAAGCAAGCAACTGGATTGAAGTCGGAGCCTCTTCCAAACTAAGAGGTCCGAAACTCGCAGCGAATTTCTCTAATTATGGAAAATCTACTGTGGATATCTTTGCACCCGGCGTGGGCATTTACTCCACCACTCCTGGTAACCTTTACCAGACACTCAATGGTACCAGCATGGCCACTCCCGAAGTTGCCGGAGTGGTAGCCTTGTTGATGAGCAGGTTTCCACTTTATGCGACTTCCGAAATTCGCAGTGCCATTTTGAACCATACCACCCAATATTCCGATCTGATTGTTAACATTCCTGGGTCCAATGGCATGTCACAAATCAGCTTCTCTGAACTTTCCGTTACCGGAGGAATCGTGAATACGAATCTGGCATTAGAAGCGTTGGCAAAGTAACGAAACCGGACGTCCTCTTTAACGTTTAGCGTTACGCGCTTTTACAGCCCTAAATCCACGAAATTCTTGTCATTCGTATCGCTATCCGGGTTGCGGGAAAAGCGTCCGGAGAGTATGCTCCCCCTATGGCAAATCAAATTAATATCGGTATCAATGGTTGTGGCCGTATCGGCCGTAAAGTTCTTCGTCTTGCGTTCTCACCGGAAGCCCAGAAAAAGGGAATCAAAGTGACTGCGGTGAACGACACGGGAAATCTCGATACCCTCGCGCATCTGATGAAATATGACTCCGTACACGGGGTCTGGGATGCGGATATCCATGTTGAAGGCCAAGCTTTGATCATCAACGGCCAAAAAGTAACTGTCTTTTCAGATCGCGACCCCACTCAACTGAATTGGAAAAGCGCAGGTGTTGAACTCGTTCATGAATGCACCGGTGTTTTCACCGACAAGGCGAAAGCCGAGATGCATCTTCAAGGTGGAGCAAAACGAGTTCTGATCTCAGCGCCGTCCAAAGATGCCGACATTACTCTTTGTTACGGTGTCAATCACACCGCCTACGATCCTTCCAAACATGTCATTCTTTCCAATGCGTCTTGCACCACGAATTGCCTTGCTCCTGCGGCTAAAGTGATTGATGAAAATTTTGGCATCCTTAAAGGAACCATGATGACCGTTCACAGTTACACAAACGATCAGCGCATTCTCGATCTTCCCCACAAGGATTTACGTCGGGCCCGTGCCGCCGCTCTTTCGATGATTCCAACCTCGACCGGTGCTGCTAAAGCAGTGGGCTTGGTTCTTCCTCACTTGAAGGGGAAAATCGATGGTCTTTCCATTCGTGTTCCAACTCCCAATGTTTCTGTCGTCGATTTCACCGCATTGGTTTCCAAGAACACCACCGTTGACGAAGTCAATGCTGCCTTGAAAAAAGCTTCTGAAACCACTCTCAAAGGGATTCTTGATTTTGTAAAAGCACCGCTGGTTTCCAGCGATTACAATGGGAATACGTTTAGTTCTTCCATTGATGCAGAATTGACCATGGTCATGGATGGAAACCTCGTAAAAATCATCACCTGGTATGACAATGAATCCGGATTCTCCCAACGCATGCTCGATGTTTCAACCTATTTGGCAAGCAAGGGTCTCTAATCCTTCAATCAAGCTTAAGGAACAAAGTAATGAACAAGAATTCCCGACTCAAGACCATTCGCGATTTTTCAATCCGAGGAAAAAAAATCTTTCTTCGACTTGATTTCAACACTCCACTCAGCCAGCCGGATGAAAACGGAATTCGCCACGTGGAGGATGACAACCGCATTCAAGAAGCTCTTCCCACCATCAAATATGCTGTCGAACAAGGTGCGAAGATCATCATTGGCTCACATGTTGGCCGTCCTAATGGCAAGGTGAACGAAGCTTATTCCATTCTTCCAGCTGCAACCAAACTCGCCGAATTACTCGGCACTGAAGTCACAGTTGCAGATGATTGCATCGGGGAAGGTATTGAATACAAGGCCTCCCAACTTCAAAATGGTCAGATCCTTGTTCTTGAAAATCTTCGTTTTCATCAGGAAGAAGAAGCAAACGATGACCACTTCTCTAAACAACTTGCTCGCATCTGCGACATCTACATCACCGATGCATTTGGTACCGCTCACCGCAAGCATGCTTCCACCTATGGTTTGGCTGCAATCACTCCCGATCGTGGATGTGGATTCCTCATTGAAAAAGAAATCAAATATTTCGATACGATGTTGCACACTCCCGGCAATCCATTTTACCTCATTTTGGGTGGAGCCAAAGTCAGTGACAAGATCCAGACCATTCAATCACTCCTGAAAAGAGTTCAAGGTGTGGTCGTTGGTGGTGCCATGGCCTATGCATTCATGAAAGCCAAAGGAGAAACAATTCCTGCCGACTGGAAACAACCTTCCACTGAAGATGTTCAAGCAGCTAAAGAGATCCTCGCCGAAGCTGAGCGACGCAATCTTCCGTTTCTGCTTCCGACCGACACCAATTCCGGTTTCGACATCGGTCCGAACACCATCAAAAAATACAAGGAATTCCTCTCCACCGCGAAGATGGTTTTCTGGAATGGTCCACTCGGTTGGTTTGAAAAAGAACCATATGGTACCGGCACCAAGGAAATCGCTGACCTTCTCGCCAACCTCGGCGGATGCGTGAAAATCGTGGGCGGTGGTGACACTGTTTCTGCGATCAACCAGTGCGGAACCGAAGTCGCTTCGAAATTCGACCATCTTTCCACTGGCGGTGGTGCAGCTTTGGAATATCTCGAAAACGAAGGTCTTCCGGGAATCGAAATCCTGAAAACCGGTTATCGCCCACAATCTGCTGACCTCACCTGGAATGAAAAGAACAGCAAGACCGATGCGGAATGGGAAGCTGAAAAAGCTGCGAAGTTCGGCAAAGACGATTCTTTCGGTGAAGGCTTCGGCAACGGTAAAAAGGGCGGACGCTCATGAAGCCTCGAGGAGTACTTCTTGCCGGAAACTGGAAGATGAACCATCTTCAGAAAGACACAATCGCATTTCTCGATGCACTCGCACCGGCTTTGAAATCCTCACCCAAACCAAACGCACAAATGCGTTTGTATATTCCGTCCCTCAGTCTTGAAGTTGCCGCAAAAAAAACCAAGAGCGATTCCATCCCTCTTCAGGTTGGCAGTCAGAATACCCACTTTGAAAAATCAGGAGCCTTCACCGGTGAGATTTCGGTTCCCATGCTGAAAGAAATCGGCATTGATCAAACTTTAGTGGGCCATTCAGAACGTCGGCAATATTTCGGTGAGACCAACGAAACTGTTTTAAAAAGAACGATCAGTGCACTGGAACAAGGTCTTGAAGTTCTCGTCTGCATCGGAGAAACCCTGGATGAACGCAATCAAGGCAAAACGGAATCCGTTCTTCAATCTCAATTAGAATTGCTGATTCAGCATGAAACTTCCCGAACAGCCTTTGGAAAAAAACTACACATCGCCTATGAGCCCGTCTGGGCTATTGGAACCGGAGTTACAGCAACTCCCACCCAGGCTGCAGACGCCCACACTTTTATTCGACAGCTTTTAGAAAAAAGAATCGGAACAGAAACTGCTGACACTACGCGCATTCTTTACGGAGGCAGCGTGACTCCATCAAACTTTAAAGAATTACTCACCTGTCGTGACATTGATGGGGGACTTGTGGGAGGAGCCAGCCTGAAAATAGAGGGCTGGACTCAGCTCTGGGGATTGATTTAACCGCTTTTTTTGATACAGTTTGGTAACTAATATAAAGGAACAATTATGATTACATTTTTGAACGTGATTCACATTTCCACCATCGTCCTTCTCGTGATTGCAGTTTTGCTTCAGTCTGGAAAAGGCGCAGAAGTGAGCGCATCTTTCGGTGGCTCCAGTCAGACTATTTTTGGAAGCTCCGGCGGCGTGAATTTCTTTCAGAAACTCACTTACACTTTGGCAGCCATTTTCATGTGCACTTCACTTGCCTTGACGATTCTTCCATCGAAAGTGAAAAAATCAGTATTCGAAGGCTACACAGCTCCAGTACCAACTGAACCAGCAAAACCAGCTGATGCAGCAGCTCCAACAACTGAAGCACCACAAACAGCTCCAGCAGCGGCAGCTCCAGCAGCTGAGGCACCAAAAGCAGCTGAACAGAAAAAATAATCAACCATTCACATCAAACTAAAAAAGCCGGACTCCCACGATCCCGGCTTTTTTTATTTTATGGATCATTGCCCAAAGTCATTCGCGTTATCGTTTCCAATCGTGTAGATGTTACCCGTTTGAACGGCAACATCTTTCAAGGTCACTGCAAACTTCAATCTCTTCTTTCCAAGACTACGGTGCTCGACCACAAAACTTCTCTTGATTTTTCCATGGATGGCATTCAAGAGGCGCAAATCTTTACCATTGTTTTCACAATCCAAACATTCATAAAAAGGAATTTTAAATTCAGAAGAGCGCTTCGATGAAACATCCAAGATCAATTGACTCAAATCAGACACCGGATAACGATCTCCAACCATCAATGCGATTAACATATAGTCAACCTGGCGGGACGGAATTTTGATCTGTGGCAATTCCTTCATCACCAACTCACCTTTTTTATTGATGATGTCTTCCGAGTGGTCAAAAAGACACGGATATTTGTCCCTTCTGATGAAGATGAAACACTCCCCGGTTCGCCAATCTATTGAAGCGGTTCCATTTCGGCTTTCAATCTTGTCTTCATTCCCTTTGTCGTTGATTTCATACAAGGCAATTTCAACTTTAGCGATGTGAGTGATCACGGTATCGGCGCGAGCATTCAAGAGGGCTGTTAGCGCTCCCAAAAGAGACCAAAACCATGCAAAATATGAAATTTTCATGGGCCGGAAC
>CAZZLF010000032.1:0-10376 GCA_964654965.1 uncultured Bdellovibrio sp. | reverse complement strand
AACGGTGATGCTCGAAGGTACGCATCTTTCAGAAGGACGTGGAACCACTCGACCGCTCGAAGGTTTCGGAGCACCCGATCTTCAAGGTGAAGCAATTCTAGCTGAGATGAAAAAACTGGTCACAGCTGAAAAACTCGAATCCTGGATGGACGGTTGCCTGCTTCGACCTTATTTTTTCGAGCCGACTTTCTACAAACATCAGGGAAAACTTTGCAGTGGAATCCAGTTTCATGTGGATCATGCTGGTTATAGGCCTGAGGCTTTCAAGCCTTACCGGTTACAAGCTCTGGCTTTCAAGGCGATTCGAAATCTGCATCCGGATTATGCGCTCTGGAGAGATTTTGCTTATGAGTATGTCGAAGATCGTCTCGCGATTGATGTCATCACCGGTTGTGAGACCCTTCGCCAATGGGTGGATGATCCGAAAGCAAAGCTCTCTGATTTGGAACATTTTCTCGCCAAAGATGAAAAGCAATGGAAAGAACAAATCAGCGGGTATCAAATTTATGTTTAAGACAAGAGGCTTCGTTTTCACTGTTGGATTGTTATTTTTCAGTGTTGCTCATGCATCCTTGGAGTCGTCACTCCAGTCGATGAAAAAAAGCACTTCCGCACAAGTTGTAAATCTTTCCAGTGGAAAGCAATTGCTTTCGGTGAATTCTGATCAACCCTTGAATCCGGCTTCGAGCGTGAAATTGCTCACCGCGGTTACGGCACTTCAAAAGCTGGGTGTGAATTTCCAATTTAAGACTTCTTTTTATCAAACAAAAAAAGGAGATTTTTGCATTCAAGGTGGGGGTGACCCTTCGTTCGTGATGGAAGATCTTTATCTTGTCGTTGAGGCCTTGAAGCGTAAAGGAGTAGAAGAATTTTCCGGAAAAGTTACCATTGATGCTTCGGTGTTCGACCAGGAACTTTATCCTGAAGATCGAAACAGCCAAGATTCCGAGAGGGCGTACAATGCTCCGATCTCTGGGTTAAATTTCAATTACAATACGATATCTGTTTTTGTGAATCCCACTTCTTCGGGTAAAGCTGCCCGCATTGGACTAGACTTTCCGTTTGACTTCGTCAAAGTGCAGGGAAAGGTCATGACGGGAAGTGGAACCAACGTCACTTGGGATAAAAAAGGAAAAGGCGAACAAGAGATTGTTCAATTGGGCGGAAAGATCGCCGCCGGTTCTGATGAATGGAGAAAACCATTCCGGATTCGAGATCCATCCCGTGCGTTTGCGGAAGCTTTTTTTAAGATGATGAATCACGGTGGAGTGCCGACTAAAGGCTCATTCCGATTTGAAAAAGGAACCTGTTCCGGAGAACCGACGCATGTTCATGCAAGCAAACCTCTCTCGTTCATCGTTGGTTTGATGGACAAGTATTCCAATAACTTTATCGCGGATGCCTTGGTGAAAATTCTCGATGCAGAAGTAAATCGTCATCAGGGAACCACTGAGGGTGGGCTGAAACTTTTGAAAAGCGAGATGAAACGAATCGGCCTAGATTTTAATTCTAGCGGTAGAAAGTTGGTATCAGGTTCCGGTCTGACGGATGACAATCTGATCTCGGCATCTGATTTCATTCGTTTGTTGAAACATGTTCATCAATCAAAAACGATCATGCCAGAATTGTATTCCTCGCTCCCTCTTGCAGGAATCGATGGAACACTTCGCAAAAAATACAATGGTACTGATGTTGAAGGATTGCTTCGAGGTAAGACCGGTTCTTTAACCGGGGTCCAATCCTTGGTGGGAGTTTATCCATCCAAGAGCGGAGACTGGATTGCTGTAGCCATCATCACGAATCAGGGACATGCGATTCCTGAGCGCGAACTTGCCCAATTTCTTTCTGATCTTTAATGGAGGTCAGGTGTATTCCAAAGGCTCGACGAACTGAAGATCAGGCACAATCGTTCTGGCGTTGCTGATTTGATACGGTTTTTTTCGATGAATGAGGGCTTTTTTTCTCAATTTCGAATCAACCATCGGTGCATTGAGAATCAGCTCGTATTGATCGATTGCCTGGGAATGTTTGCCGTTCAGATCCAGGCAAGCGGCATGAAAATAGTGGGCAACCAGTTCGTGGTGGGTGCTGAGTTTTCCTGTGAGAGCCTTTTCAAAGCACGACAAAGCCATTTCAAAATGACCTTGGGTTCGGGCAAGGAGGAGCTCAAAGTATCCCCGTTGCATCCAAAGATGTGGATCCGAATTCCAGTGTTCAGTCGCTACGATCAAATGTTCGAGAGCCCGTGCGGGTGCTTCAGAGTAAACATGCCAGGAACAATAAGCACGGTGATAGCAGTGAAGCGCTTTGAGAAAATTTTCGGGAAGATTCTGATCCAGATGGGTCAAGTGTGATGGGTTTGGTTCTTGCGCAAGTTCGTTCCAATTCGTAGGAAACGATACAAATGGACCAAGCGGAGTCGGAGTTTCATCACGGTTTGAAACATGGATTCGTTGATTCTTCAAATCAAATGCCATGGATTGAATCGTCGTGACCACGCTGACGGTGTTGCCAAATAGCCTTAGTTGTCCGGTTTCATAATCATGGTGATTGGCTAGTGATCGAAGTGCATCTCTCAACGAAATGATTTTTTCCGGTTCGATTGTCAGGGTTTCTTCCATGGATGCTTTTCGTGATTGAATGTCTTCGTGAAACGAACCACAGAAATGAAGTTCGTTTTTTCGAAACTCTGTGGATTGAAATCCATTGGCATGGGCGTGGGCCGGATCATCCGGAGACATTTCCCTCACGAAGGTTTTTCCATCTGACATTTCTACGGTCACCGCGCGGTTTTCGCGATCACTGGCCAGATTGATCGCCCAAGAACCTATTGTTCTGAAGTTTTTGCAAAGAAAGACCGCCTCATCGATGGTGTGTGCAGACTCGAGGATCTCTTGCCCCAGGTAAAAGATCGGAGTTCCTCTGAGTGAAAACTTTTTGGAAAAATGAGCGTGTAGGGAAAAACCGATTCCACTTTCATTGACACCTGAAAGTCCGGCAAGGTGAATTCCCAACGAACTGACTGAAACATATTTCTGGTATTGCGGCTCAGACGGTTCATGATAAAAAACCGTTTGCCATTTTTCCCAATGATCGGCAGCGGGGTAATCGAGATTTCGAAGCAGGGTCAGGGCTCCGTCGTTTCCGGTGCGTACGACGGCGGTAGAACAACCCGGAATTCCCGATAAAAAATGGGGACTCACTTTTTCGCTGCTGATCGCAGCTAAAACCATTAAAAAGTCGGGTTGATAAAGTGAAAAAATCAGTTCGCGTTCCGGGATTCCGGAGTGAGTGGCGAACTCCATGATTCTTGAGGTCAGTCGTTTATCCAGTCGATGATGATGACGTAGGATGGTTTCCTCATATGCGGTGAGAAGCGTTCGGATCACGGATTTTTTCAGCATTGCAGGTATCGCAGTGCTGCTTTCGAGGGCTCGTTGGATCAGGGTCTGGTTTTTTTGAGAAAGTGGATTCAGTGCGATCTTTTTTCGTTCTTGATCCGAGAGTTTTTGAATTTCGTTTGCGTGGGTGATTGCTCTTTCAGTGTCATTTCCGCATAGGCGCAGTAGCCGAATGCCTTCAATGAAACGATGGTTTAGAGAATCCATAGACAGACCCCTGCGATGATGGTTGGAACCAAAGCATAGAACAGCAACTGTAATGGGCGAATGCCACCATCCCGGAAATGTTCTCTCAAAATGGCGTATCCTGCCGGATTCGGAGCATTGGCGAGCAGGGTAAGGCCTCCTCCCACCACGGCGCCTTTCATCACCGCAAACTTGGAAGACTCGGCAAGATCTGAAACTTGTGCAGCCAATGAGGTGATGGCAGCGTTGTCAGTGATCGCAGTCAGTGCGGTAGCGCCCATGAATAATGCAAAATCAGAAAGCGAGGTCAGGATGGGTTTCAGCCACCAGCCCTGTTCTCCTGTCAACACGACCAATCCTGCAAGAAAAAAACTAACGAGTAAGCTCTCGCGAATCTTGAGTGAGCTTTGTTCATGTCGGGTTGCCTCGGTGAAGCCGATAAAAAATAAAAGTGAGGCGATGATGAACACCGGATAGTGCGAAGCCAGGATGGTGATGAATAAAAAACCGAGATGAAAAAGTTGGATCCAGATGGGGGATGTTTTTTTGTTTTTTCGAAACGAAGTAGAGCCTGATCCTTCTGCTATGGATCGAAGAGTTCGGTAATTGAATCCAACACAAAAAATCGTAATCAATGCAACGGCAATAGCGGTTTTCCATCCAAAGTTCGTAAGCATGAACAGGGTGTCCCAGTTCCAAAGACGAGCAACCATTAAAACCGGAGGAGCAGCAAAGCTCGTGAGCGTGCCACCAATCGAGATGTTGACAAACAGTGCAGCCACTGTGCTGTAGAGCAATTTTTGGCTTGAACGCGATGTCGAGTTCGAGTGATCAAAAACGAGATCATTCAACAGCAATGCCGCAACCGTCATCGCTGCAGGTTCAGTGATGAAGCTTCCCAAGAGCGGAGTGAGAAAAAGGGTGAATCCATAGGCCGTCACCATCAATGGAAGTTTGAGTAGACGATGGGTTGCGCGGCTGACGCTTTCTAGAACTCCACGGGCAATATCCATGATCGGTTTTGATGCAGCCATGACCATGATCACGAAAACAAAAATCGGTTCAGAAAAGTTTTTTTCCTGCAGTGAATCGAGTACGGGGTGTATTCCCTGTTGAAATATGAGAATCACGGTAAAAATTGCGGCCCAGAGTCCAAACACGATTTCGATTTCTCCAGCAAAGTGCATCAGGGCGCGAAGCGTGGGGTTTTTTTCACGCTCTGATGCTGCTGAAATCTTTTGGACCGAAAAGGCATGTACAAGAGCGCCAAAAAAACAACACGCTGCCAACAATTCCTGTGTAGTTGGATTCATCATTTGAATATGACATAATTTCTTCATGGCATCACGTGGAGATCTATCCCTGGATTTAAAAAAAATCCGCGCTCAACACCGGCATTTTTATCTTTCGATCTATGCCGCCCATGAATCTGAAGCAGATTTCATCGTTTGTGGTGGCGGATTAGATTTGGGGTTGAATGAAGCGGGGATGGAGAATGCTAAAAAACTATCCCGCCGATTTTTAAAGAATCCCCTGAAGGTGAAACGAATCGTCTGTGCGCCGGAACTGCGAACCATTCAGCTGGCTGATCATTTTCATGATGTGATCAAGGGAAAAATGATGATTTACCGTGAGTTTGCTGATCAGAATCTAGGTGCGTTTGAAGGAAAACCATTTTCTTCTTCGATGGATCTTGATCATCCGACCAAGGGTGAAGACATCGAGGATTTTTCAGTTCGGGTTCACCAGGGATTGCTCCGTTTGCTTCAGGAAAAAGATCTTTGCTTATTGGTCACTCACACTCGGGTTGCTCAAGTGATTTTTCGTTGGCTTGGAATCGGTAAAGAGAAAATTGAATCTGACTGCGTCTATTCCATCCATGTTCCAGCCGGCATGGGTATCGCTCATTTTGATATTGTCTAAAAGCTCGTACTGAAATCAGATGTGAAAAGTTGCACCCAACAAGAATTTGTAGGCAGCGATGAAGTTCATTGCCGTGTAATGAATTTCTGGTCCAAGCGAGAACGAATAATTAAGGTAATAATCGTATCCGACCAAGGCACCATAATCGAAACGTGAAGTCGATACTGAGCCGCTGACCGATGAAGAGATCAGTCCGATTCCTGCTTCCGGTCCCAGATATAATCCTGTGTCGAATAATTTTCTCAACAAGACTTGAAACATCAATTCACCGATCGTGTATTTCTGAGATAGTGGAGTGGGTTGAAAGCTGAGATGGTTGTATGAAACCGCATAAGACAATTTGCCGAGAAGTCCAAGATTGCTGGCGTTCACGCCGATTTTTCCACCCCAATTGAAGTGAAGAGCGTTCGGGGCTCGATTGTCGAAATAGCCACCAATGTTTCCAGAAATGAAGAGATCAGCGGTGTTGGAGTTGATCTCGTGATCGAGTTTGGAAGACAGATTGCGATCCAGGCGTTTCACCAGATGCATGCGAAACCGTTTCTTGTTCCCCTCAACGTCTTGAAAGTCATAATAACGGTCAGGAACGGTGGAAAGCAGCTTTCCATCGATGACTTCGCCACCGATTAAAAAGAGTCGATCCAGGGCAAAGGCCGGTGAAGAAAGGCTTGAAACTAACACGACTAACGCAGTGAATAAATTGTGAAGTTTCATATAATTCAAATGGTAGAGGGAAAGCGGGGAAAGCCGCAATTTTTTTTAATGTTCTAGAATGCCGGTGTTAGAACCCTGTGCATGAATCGATTCATTCAACACGTAGCATTTTTGGTTTTGTTCATGACCGCCCATTCTTATGCGGCGCTTCAATTTGATCCAAATGTTCAACCGGAACTCAAAGCTCAAATTCTCGATGATTTTGCGTTTGTCCAAAGTATTCGTTCCATGAATGCATCGCCACTTCATCGCCAAGTATTTGGAGAAGTGGATGGAACCAATTATTTTAACTGGTTCAATAAACGCGTTTTTAATGTTGGCCTCGATTCCTGTGGAAGTCCTTCCGCAGTTGCCTGTGTGATCGTGATGTATCCCAATAAAATCTGGATGACTCAGAATTACACTCGCTTCAGTCATCCTCAGATCGCCCGTCTTTCGGTGATTTATCATGAAGCCCGCCATACTGAAGGTGAAAATGGAAACTGGTCTCACGCGAATTGCCCGGTTCCTTTTAAAGACAGCCAAGGTCACGATGTTCGCAGTATCTGGACCGGCACACTCCTCGAAGGGCACCCAGCTTGCGATCAAACTGCATTTGGTTCTTACGGCAGCGCAACCATCTTTTTGAAAAATGTTTCTAAATACTGTTCCAACTGTTCTCAAAAAGTGAAAGCTGATGCAGACCTTTATGGAACCGACCAGCTGGATCGCATCATTGATCCGACCTCAAAGAAAAACATGATCTTGGATTTTGCGTCTTCCCGCATTTCCATTTAAACTGAGTGACGGTGAAACCCGTACGAATCTTCTTCTTTGTTTTCTTGCTCCTTGTACTCGCAGTGACTGCGCGGTTTTTGTTTTTGCCTCAAGGGGCTACTGTTCCAAATACCCAAACCATTGCATCTCGAATTGTGCCCGAAGCAATTCAAAATAGAAGCGCAGCTGAGCCCGGTGCTACGCCTACTGATGAAGAAAACGCGTTACCTGAGATTCGCGTGCTCGATGAAATTTTACTTTCCAAAAACGACAACGATCCTCGCATGGATCAAGAGCTGAAAAACTTTTCAGACCCGGTCAAAAACGCACTCAAGAAAAAATACTCTTCTTTCAAACCGGAACTCAGAAATGAACGCGGAACCATCGTCTTTCTCATTGGTCGTGAATTGAGTGAGGGGCGTGGGTCCAGCGAAGATATTCGCTTTTTGAAAGAGGTACTCCTCGAACAACCTTGTTACAATCTTGCCGATTGCTCGAAATCAGCGACCACGACACCCGATGATGAACACGTACAAGGCATCAACGAAACCACGGCCATGTATCCCCAGCTCATGGATCTTCGTTATCTGAAAATCGCTCTCGAAAACGGAAGCCTCGATTCAAACTTGAAAAACGAAGTTCTTGCCGCACTCGAAGCTGCTCGAAACTCGCCTAATCCCCGAGTGGTTCAAGATGCGCAGCTAATCTTGCAGACTTATTCGAAAAATCCCTAGGCTTGCTGAAAGCCTTGTTTTCAGCGAAAATATAACTATGCTTGGACTCGTTCCAACATTTTTATCAATGGTTTTCATTGTGGCCGTTGAGGCCAAATCAACGGACTCTTCCAGACCCTTTTGTTTTTTTTCAAGGCCCATGGCCCTCGGTTCTGGGGTGATGTCAGGACTAGATGGAAAAAGCCCGGCGTTGATCCTCGCTGAAAAATATCAGAACTCCTCTGCCTTGATTCAGGAAGCTTATCCCGGTTACGCCGGAAGCGTGATCCTTCAGTATCCCAGTTTTCGCGAACAATTGAAAAACGTCTCTGCGGTGATTGCTCTTGATCTCTTTTACTGGGACCAAGTCGCATGCGGAGAACCCGGTTGGGATGAAAAAAACAGAAAGGCAATCAACACCCTCTTCCAGTCCACAGTCGAAAAAAATATTCCACTTGTGATCGGAAACATCGCCAAACAATCCGTCTTTCCCCGAGCCAAAGTTCAACAGCCCTGCGCCGACCAAATCAACCGCCGCATCCAGGAACGCTGTAACGCGCGGCCTGAAAAATGCCTCATCATTGACCTCGAAGCTTTATCCCGAAAAATTGAGAAAAAATTCAACGATTCACTCTCGAACTTGAATGTGCGCGAAGCCAATCAGCTCATTCGAGAACAGATCACCCGGGACGGCATTCACCCCCGCAACAGATCCGCAGCCATCATGGCCGAATCCCTCGACGCTCTGATGCGTGAATCAAGACTAGTTTGCCGTTGATCAACGATGTGTGATACCATGAGTATGTACGGAAAGGAGGGGCCGTCACGGTTTCGACGGGAATGTTGAATCCCTTTATGCAAGCCGAGGTGCTGTCAGGCCTCGTTAAACAGGCAGCAAATAGTAATTGCTAACGATTACGCACTTGCAGCTTAATAGATAAGCTACACGTTTTCAGAGTCTAAGCCTTCGGGATTTTGAAAACGCCATTTAGAAGGCTGGTTTCAAGTTGATCGCATGCGGGCTTGAAGCGAGATGAAGTAGGCGGAGGATTCTGCAAGCCGGTTACGGGGCGTGCAGCGTCTAATCTTAATTCTGTGGCCAAGCTTGTGAAGAATAGGGCGGAGGATCTTTTTCGGACGTGGGTTCAACTCCCACCGGCTCCACCAAAAATTTAAATTAGAGGACAGTGTTGTCAGTTGGGTTTATTCATTCGGACATCCTGTCCTCTTTGCTTTTTGTCTTCCAGACGCAAAGAAGTCATAAACCCAACTGACAGCACTTTCCTCTCGTTTCGATTTTGATGAAGATGATGTAATTGAACCCACGTCCGAAAAAGATCACTCAACGACTTGGGTTCAAAAAAATGCCTAACTATTTATAAATAATTGAAAACATATGCAAAAAAACTAATTAACCTATTATAATATGTGTACTATAATAGAGATATGATCGTTGAATTGAAACAACTCAGACACGATTTCAAGCTTTCCCAAGTTGAATTAGCGCAAGAAAGCGGTGTGAGTCTACCAACCATTCAAAAGATCGAATCTGGTCAAGGCAATCCCACGCTGGAAGTGATGGAAAAAATATTCAGTGTTCTGGGGTTGCAACTTCAGGTGCATTGTCCAGAGGTAAGCATCGATCGCGCGATCGCATTCGGTGTACCGCTGACCGGAAAAAAAGATCCTTCTGTGATATTGAATAAAAACACGTTGAGAATGGAATCCAGAAAATGGATTCAACAATGGACGAGTGGCAAGTTCAATGAAAGAGAAGAGGACGCATTGATCGCCTTTTATCTGGCACTGAAAAATCATTTTCCCGATTTTTATCACCAATCCATAGCTACTCCAGCAATTGAAAAATTATTAAATACCAAGAGCATTGATGGCCGAATCATCAAACTTTATCGAATTGCATTGAGCAGCGTGAGCCTTTACCTATGAATCAAAAGATCATGAAGATATTCGTCGAGATCGCTTCAGAAAACCTCACTGGTGAATGGGTAGTGATCGGTGGTACGGTCATGGCAGTTTTGGGTATTGATTACCGTGTTACTGTAGACATTGATTTTGTGAACCTGAAAAACAAAAACTCGAACTCTGATTCATTGAAGTTGATGGGTATTGCAGAACAGCTGGGCTTGCCCGTTGAGTCGATCAATCAAGCCGGCGCATACTTCTTGTCGAAAATCCCGGATGCACAAGATCATCTGGTGGTGATCAAAAAAACCAAGAGCTGCACGATCTATCGACCTGATGTTTATCTGTTTGTGAAGTTGAAACTAGGCCGGTTTACTCAAACGGATCTGGAAGATTGTTTGGTCATGATCAAGCATCATGAAGATGAGTTTCAATCTGCAAAGAAAGATTTATTAAAGCTAGTGAATGCGAAACTATCATCAAAAGAAGTGATTTCAGAAGAATTGAAATCTAGATTGGTCTCATTCCTTGAGAAGTGTAAAATCAACTAATATGTGTTGTTCAATTTTGGAGCATCCGAATGCATAAACTCTCACTCTGGATTTGGTCCAATGACCAAGCCGAAGAAATGGTGAAATTCTACAAATCTGTCTTCAAAGGCACGAAAACCGGTAAAACTTGGTACTGGGGCCCGAACCCCATGGGGGTCAAAGAGGGCTCTGTACTCACTATGGACATCACTATTCTGGGCCAGAAGATC
>CAZZLF010000031.1:0-10396 GCA_964654965.1 uncultured Bdellovibrio sp. | reverse complement strand
CTACTGATAATGCTAGAATCATGAATATGGTTTTCATTCAACATCTCCACTAACGAGCAGCCCTTTATTCTTGGTGATCAGGACGCGGTTAACGTAAAAACTGGTGCCATTCAGGTCGATTGGTTTTTCAAGCGATACACTCATGGTTTTAGGGATGGAGCTGGAGATCTCGCTTTTCACGGACTGCAGTAATTCATCACGGATGGTTGCATTCATGCTGCTTAAATTGGTGTAGTAGCCGAATGTATTGGTAATCGAACCATTAGACTGGAAGGGAAATTCAGTCACGATTTGCAATTGGCGTTTACCGTTCTGATTCAATGAGACTGGTTTGATGATGAAATTGATTTCGACTGGAATATAGACGTATTCTCCTGAGCCCGCCATGTTTTCCCAGATATCTGCCGCTTGTTTTTTCATGAAATCGACCCAGCTACCCCAGGAGTCATATGCGTGTTTTGCGCTCACGGTGGCTTTGATATCAATCCGAAGGTTCAATACTGCGGCGATGGAGTTCTTCAGCGGATTAAAATGGATCTTGACCCCATTGGAGTTAATTTCCACGCCTGGAGATCGGATGGACTGATGGTAGTAGGAGTGAACCCGGCTTTGGAATTCGTCAGAGTTGATGATGTTTTTCAACCAGGATTCATAGAGAATCATTCCGGCTTCATCAGTGCCCATCATCGCTGTGTCGATGGATGTAATTCGGTTGGAGTTTACTGAGCTAACTAGGCAGCTGTTTCCGATGCAAATATTGGATGCAATCTGGGTGCTGAAAAGATTTTGGTTTGGAATCTCCTGAAAAGAACTCAGCATGAAATCACCGGTGATGTTTTTGAGAACGGTCCTGACGACATCCGTATTGAGAGTATATCCTTCCAGGATTTCAGAGGTATTAAAGCTGACTTTTAAAGGCTCCAGGGTATCGAGTTTTCCAGAAAGGGCCTTGAACTCTGAATGGATCTTTTCGCTGAGCTTACCCTCGATGATTTTCATCAATTGCGGTTCAAAACGCTGAAACTCTTTTCTTACGGTTAATTCATCAGTTTTGATCGACTTTCCATTCGTGATCACTTCCAGCTCGAGTGGTTCTCCATTCACTGAAAGTTTGCCCAGTTTAAGTTGAAGTTTGTTTGATTGGGCATCGAGATTGGTTTTGAATCCTCCAAGACCAAATTTGTTTCCTTGGTCGGTAACTTGAACGATGAAGGAAAAATCCGCAGTTAAGGGTCCTGATGTTGGATTCAGAGCGATTTTGATTGGGCTCGAGGAAATGGTGAATTCCTGATCAAACGCCCCTTTGGGAACTTTGATCTTCAAGGCATGGGCTCTGGCACGAAGTTGGGCGATTTCCCAATGAACAAGGATTTTGAAAGTTTTTTCTTCTTTTTTGATGATCTTGAGTTTCAAAGACTGAGGAGAAAAATCAATGGAGGTTTCAATCGGGCTCAGTGCTACTTGGACATTATTTTTAATGCCAAGAGCAGAAAGAATGTCATTCAGCATCGGGCTTTCTGGAATCGTCAGTGAATGTTCCGTGGAGTTAGAGTTAATAGTGATTCCGTGAAGTGAGTTGTTTGCATCAATATTTTTTTGGAGTTGGGTGACGATCACCTGTTTGGCTACCCGCTGTAGGGCAGAGGCGCTGATGATGGCATTTCCGCTCAACATGCTGCTCTCCAAAACAAGAGATTCGGCATTGGAGTTAGAGATCTGGCTCGCAAGAAGAATGGTTAGAAGCATCCAATTCATGCGCAATTTTTTAATAGAATTTGTGTAATATGTAAATTGAAATTATTTAAAAATTAAGCTTTCACGCTGTTGATCTTTTTTACAGTTGCTCTTGAAATTGTCGGTATTTTAGACGCTGTTTTTAACAACCATTTAAAATCATTAAAGTTTTGCTGTGGCATGCCCTCTGCTTTCTCTAGGAGATGAGAGAGGGAATTTCATGTTGAAAGGCAGTCGTTTCGTTCGTTTTGTTTTTTGTCTCGGGTTTGCTGGTGCCGCATACTATTCTTATGGTGCCGTGCGGACGTGGATTTCGCCGAAACCTTCTATTTCCACTCATCCTCAGGGTTTTTCTGAAAAATCTCCTGTTTTCATGAATCAGGCAGAAATTCAAAGACAAGTCATCGCTGGATTTTCAGGTTCTGCTCCTATGGGTTTTGTCCCAACTTCTCAACCAAATTTGGAAACATCATCCTCTGGTGATTCCACAGGGGAGCTGGTTCCTTCAGAGCCACCATTAGTTTCTACCGATGGCCAAGATGAGAAGAAAGAAGAAATTCCCGCTGCTGAATTGGCTGAGTCGGTTTCTCCAGAAAACATCGCGGGCATGCCTCAGCCGTATTATCCTGATTTTTCCCAGGATGATCCTGCAGAAGAGAAGATGTCTAAAGCCTCAGGTATGAGTGAAAGTCGCGACCCCTCTTCCGTGAGCCCATCCGCACCATTAATGGTTGGACCCAATCCTGCAGTTTCTGCTGCTGCACCTGTTGCCAGCTCGGCGGCGATTTCTGAAGAAACTTCCGATCAGAATCACCCATTTTCTTCACTGACGGGAGGAGATTATCAAGCGCTGAACACTTCAATGAAGGGTTCTTTTCCTTCTGGCTCAGAAGTGACGAGTGGAACGCTTTGTCAGGTGGAGCATCCGGTTTGTAGTTATGAAGATCAGTATTCTGTCAATTCCCGTGCCTGGGCAATGCAGAAAGTTCTTCAAGAAAATGTGAACTTTCAAGTTCGACAAGTAGGGCAGTCGATTTCTTTTGATGTTGGGTTCAAGGTGTTGACTCAGTCCAATCAAGAAGAAGATGTCAGTTTTCGTGCAAATCCCACTTCAGTTCATCCTCATCGTGAATTTGAAAACTCCACGCATTATCGAGTTCTTGATTTTAATTTTCCAAACATGGAAATTCATGGGGAACCGGTTAAAAACGTTCGAGCTTCCCTGGTTTTCGAAGAAACAGCCACAGGTCTTCAATTGAGCAATCAATCTAAATTCACATTTCAGAGAAATGATGTCTCAGTTGATGTAACTAACTCTACGGATTATTTTACCGCTCAGGATTTGAATTTTTCGATCAAGGTTGAAAAATTACTGTAGTCGTAAGAATTAAGAAGTACTTCTGGTGCAAAAGGGTTTGTTGCTGAACCCGAAGCTTGTAGTTCAGTTGCCTTTTGAAGCATGGAAAGAAATCGTTTTCGGGTGATTTCTTTGCCACCGAGCGCTTCCATGTGAGGAGTCACCATCTGGATGTCCATCCAGGTTCTTCCAGCCCGGTTCAGCAAGAAGACTAAAAAAAGCAATGCGGCTTTTGAAGCATTGTCCTCGCGATGAAACATGCTTTCACCTGCAAAGTAACCAGCAACGTCCACTCCGTATAGTCCACCCACGATTTCCTGACCGTTCCATACTTCCACGCTGTGGGCGTACCCCAATCGATGCAATTCGCAGTAGGCTTCTTTCATTTCAGGAGTGATCCAGGTACCTTCGCCCTTTCGTACTTGGGAAAGAGTGATTACTTTTTCAAAGTCCCTGTTCACGGTATATTTCCAAGGGGCTTTTTTTAGATACTGTTTCAATCTTTTGGAAACATGAAGATCATTAAAAAGTAAGATTCCCCTTTTTAAAGGGCAATGCCAGAGCAAAGGTAGGTCCTCACAAGGCCACGGAAAAATTCCTTGCGAATAGGCTTGGATCAAAGTGGAAGGCGTTAAGTCGAGCCCGACTGCAACGACATCTTCCATCAATCGCGCTCGAGAATCATGACGGAACCAAGGCCTCCGGCAGCACAGACAGAAATCAGCCCGTACTTTTTATTCATTTCCTTCAGCTCGTGAAGCGTTTGAAGAATCATGCGACCGCCGGTTGCTCCAAACGGGTGACCAATCGCTATGCTTCCTCCGTACGGATTCACTTTGTTCATGTCCACTTTTCCAATGTTGAATTGCTCCGATTCAATTGCTCGAATCGTGGAAAGCACTTGACCGGCAAAAGCTTCGTGAATTTCAATCAGGTCGATTTGATTCCAGGAAATTCCCGCCATTTTCAGCGCTTTGGAAAACGCATAGACCGGACCGATCAAAAGCGGTTCTGTTTGAATATCGATTGCTGCTGCCGCATAGCTTTTGAGGTATCCCAATGGTTTCAAACCAAGCTCTTTTGCTTTTTGTTCTTTCATCATGAGCAATGCTGAAGCACCGTCGGTCAGCGGGCTCGCATTTCCTGCAGTGATGGTTCCATCCTTATAAAAGACGGGTTTGAGTTTTCCGAGTTTTTCCATGCTGGAATCGGAACGGACATCCGTATCGCGATCAATCACTTTTCCTTCCGGAGTGGCAACCTTGCAGACGTGAGAGTTGAAAAACCCTTTTTCCCAACCTTTTGAGGCCTTTTGGTGAGATTGAAGTGCAAACTCATCTTGTTCCTGGCGTCCGACTTTATATTTTCTGGCCATCAGGTCAGCAGATTGCCCCATGCTCAACCCTGTCGTTGGTTCAGTGATTCCCGGCGCATTGGGAGCGAGATAGGTTGCCTTGAATTTTGCCAACAGTCCAAGACGCTGGCTCATGGTTTTTGCTTTTGCGATGTCTTGAAAAAAATCGGTGGCCTCTGCGCTGAAGAGAGCACGCACTGAGCTGATGGATTCCACTCCGCCTGCCAATCCAATTTCAATTTGTCCGGAAAGAATTTTAGCCGCGATTCCTGCTGTTGATTCCATCGCTGAAGCGCAATAGCGGTTCACGGTGGTGCAGGGAATGTTCGGAGTCAATCCGGAATCAAACAAAGATTCACGTGAAATGTTTGATCCTTCTGCCGGCGCACTCACGATTCCAAAATAGACCTCATCAATTAATTGGGGATCAATCCCGGAACGGTTGACGGTTTCACGAAGTACAACACCACCCAGATTTGCGGGTGACATCTTGTGAAATACGCTTCTGGCGCGAACGAATGGAGTGCGGACTCCGTCAATAATGGCAATTCTTTCCTGGCTCATGGTTTCTCCTGTTGGTTTACCTGGTGGTACAAAGGTTCAATAAAATTATAAATACGGACTCCATTTTGAATCAGAGCAATTTCCCATTCCAAAGGTGAGTCTCTTCGCGTTGGTCCCGTCTGAATTCATCACGTAGATTGCTTTTTCTCCCGAGCGGTTCGAGCTGAAAGCGATCATGGAACCATCAGGACTGAAGGTAGGATCTTCGTTGTTGCCTTCGTTTTGGGTGAAACGGTCGATTTTCGATCCATCCGATGTCACGGTAAAAATGTCAAAGTGACCATCAATCCAACCGGCGAAGACAATTTTTTTCGAATCAGGTGACCAATTCGGCGTGGCATTGTATTGACCTGCGAAAGTAATTCTTTTCACTTCAGACGGATTTTGGCTGCTCATGGTATAAATCATTGGCTTGCCTGAGCGTGAAGAGACAAATGCGACGTGAGCACCATCGGGACTAAAAGAGGGATCCACATCAAAACCGATCGATCTGGTCATAGGAGTGGTTGTTCTGGAATCAATATTGAGTAGGTAAACATCGGGATTGCCGTTGAAACTCATCGTGAGAACCAGTTGTTTGCCATTTGGGTGATAGCTGGGACCGGAATTCAAGCCTTTCCGATTGCTCAGCATTTTCAGGCTGCCTTGGCTGAAGTCATATTCAAATAGGTCGATATTTTTTGTATTATCGGCGTGGCGATTGAAAACTGAAAAAGCCAGACGGTTACCATCGGGACTCCAAGCGGGGCCAACGGCAATCGAGCGAATTTTGGTGATCTGACGGACTTCGGTTCCATCATAATTCATGGTGTAAATTTCTTTTTTTCCAGTACGGTCACAGGTGAATGCGATCTTACTCAGAAAAATACCTTTTTTTCCGGTGATTGCCTGAACCATGTCATTGGCAATCGTGTGGGCTAGTGTTTTGAATTCCTCTCGATCTGCGGTGTAACGTTTGGCGAGAATCTCTTTTTCCGCAGCGGATTGTTTCATATGAAATTCATAAACGATGCGACTTCCATCTGCTTTGATCACCCCTGAAGTGGTGAAGTCTGCTTCTGTTCCGGCTGAAGAAAGAATTTTGAATTGATCCGTAAAAACCAGGTCGGATTCGATCAATTTCATGATCTTTCCAACTTCGGCAGTAAGTTCCGTACCTGTCTGCTGAGGAGTAACGAGTTGAATGATTGGTTTTTTTGTCTTGGCTTCCCCCACGCTGATTGCAGTGGTCTGACCTTGAGAGTGGAGTGCGGTGAGAAAAGCAAGAAGTGCCGCAACATTTAGGAGTGGCTTTGAGCTGAAAAAGTTCAATTTCATCTTGGATTTAGAATAACCGAAAGTCATGGATTCGGCATGAAGAAATGCTTTTGCACTTTATGGTGCCAAAAAATTGGCGATTCCAAATAAAAAATTTTCACTAGTCTGCAATCGGAAATCCTAGAACGATTCCATCTCTTGAAACATCGACTAAAACGGACATGGGCGGAGGTGAAAACGGGGAGGCCGCATTCAAAGCACGTTTCACTGCAGTGTCGAATTGGGAATTTCCTGAATTGCGAATGAATGTAATAGAAGAAATGTTTCCTCGGCGATCAATTTTAACTAAAACTTTAGCATTCAGGCCTTTGTCCTGAAGCCAAGTAGGGAGTTCCCATTCATTGCGAACCTTATCCAAAACCGAATCGAAATAAGTGGTTTGAGCCAAAACGTTCGCATCGCCTTTTGCAGAAGAGCCTTTCCGAACAATGTTGCCTTTCAGGGCTTCCCCATCTCGGATTTTTTCAAGTGCCTTAATGCGGTCTAAAGCACTTTTCATTTTATCTTTTTTGATGTTCTTTACCTTCTTTTTGGAAAGTGAATAATCTCCGGGCTCTTCGATTGCAGTTTCTTTCAAAGTCTTTTCTTCTGCGGGTTGAGCGGGGGTTACGGTTTCCGTGATTTTTTGATTGGGGAGCGCAACCAAATCGACCCGAAGGGAAGGAAGATATTCTTTTGTTCGAATTTCAGAAGGAGAGATGATGCTTTTTAGAAACATTCCGAAAATGAACAGAAAATGAATCAAAACTGAAAGCTTGACTGCTTTCGAAAGGGCTTCGGGACTTCGTGGTGAGGAATTGTCCTGGAAAATCATTTTTCAGGTTCAGTCACCAATCCCACACGGGTGAATTTTGCTTTTCTGATTTCAGCCATGACTTTGGCAACAATTCCATAATTCACAGATTGATCTGCCTGTACCAGGATTTGAGAATCGGGTTTGTTTTCAGCGAGTGAAGCCAATTTTGATCCCAGCGAACGAAGCGGATAACTTTTCTGATTGAAAATGATCGATTGGTCTTTCTGAATCGAAATGACAATGGGTTCTTGCGTTTGCGGTATTGCTCCCCCAGACGCTTTGGGAAGATTGACTTCCACTCCTTGTTGCATCAATGGGGCCGAAACCATGAATACAATGAGAAGCACCAGCATCACATCCACCATTGGAGTGACGTTGATTTCAGAAAGTGCGGTTTTGCCACCCTTGGATTTAGACCAATTGCTCGGATTCATTGCCATGAGATTTTACCTTTGTAGAAACGGTCAGGTTGCGTTGAACCATGTTGAGGAATTCTTGCGAAAAAGTTTCCATTTCTAGGGACACCTTCTTGATCCGAATCAAGAGGGCGTTGTAACCGATGGATGCTGGGATGGCCGCTGCAAGACCGATCGCAGTGGCAATCAGGGCTTCAGAAATTCCGGGCGCAACCACGGCAAGACTGGCTGCACCAGTAGCTCCGATATTCTGGAATGAGTTCATGATTCCCCAGACGGTTCCAAAAAGACCGATGAACGGAGCTGCACTGGCTATGGTTGCCAGCCAATCGACATTCTTTTCGAGCTCTTCCAATTGAAGGGTCTGTGCCCGATTCAAAGCGCGTTCTAAATTGGTCATTTCGGGAGCAGGCATTTTTCTCAGTTCTCGATAGGCAGAAGAAAAGACTTTAGAGACTGCGGAATTTTGAAATTCACTGACTTGTTCAAAGATTTCATCCAGCGATTTTGCAGACCAAAAGAAATCGAGGAATTTTTGGTCTTCTTCACGTGTGGATTTTAAAAGTTTTGTTTTTTGATAAAGCAGGGCCCAGGTGATGACTGATCCAAAAATCAAAACCAATAGAACTAGTTTGACCAGTGGACTGGCGTCCATGATCAGTGTCCAGGCGCTCAAGTTGCTTGTAGTATTCATGTGGCGTGACGTTCCTTTCGATTTTGATAAACTTTTCTTAGTTTATTCACGATAGTCAGCAAAAACAAACCTAGAATGAGAGCTTGATGGTGAAGCAGTGAGCTTTCGCCCTGTGGCCATTTGAATTGAAGCAATCCTGTAAATTCATTTCCCATAAATGGCGACCCTAAGACAGCATGAGTCAAAACAAAAACTCCCGCCATTAAGCCCGTTGAGAAAAGAATGTTGGAATTCAAAATGTAGATTCCAGCCAAGATTAAATAATCCGTCCAGCTGGGTTGAAACCAAATCCAAAAAAAGAAACACTGCAGAGGAAGACCCATCCATTGTGGTTGAATGTTTTTGGTGGTGGCATTTAAGGCGAAAGATAGAACCAGCAAAAGAAGGGATCGTAAGAGCCAAGAATAGGAAGAGAGAAAATTCAGTCCGATTTCAGAGGAAAACCCGAGAAATTCCATTTTTCCGGAAAGGAGAGCTTGGATGCAAATCAGTGTGATGACAATCCATGCCTGCAGGCAGCCGAGTAAAAAAAGCTTCTTTGCCTGTGAGAAATCCCGAAGACGGATCATCCACTCTTCGCGCCCGAAAAAAGAAAAAAGCCCAACGCTCAAAGTGGAAAATAGAATCTGATTTTCTGCCCACATCGAAGTGAAATTGCTGCCATTAGACAGGAAAAAAAGAGCGGAAAGCCAGAGGGAATGGAATACCAAGTTCCATATTAGAAAAGCGATTTTTGCAAAATGTTGATTGAGCTTTGCTTTCCACATCGTTACACTGTCAAAAGTACACCATGAAAAACATACTCCTAAAAGTTGAAAATTTATCCAAGGCTTTCACTCCAGGCGAGATGGTTTGGCAGAACGTCAATTTTGATCTGGCTCAAGGTGATTTTCTTTATATTCTCGGCGGAAGTGGCGCAGGTAAAAGTTCTTTATTGAGAACTCTGGCCAGTTTTGAGCAACCCACCTCTGGAAAGGTCTTTTATCAGGGTGTGAATTTTCAGAACTCCAGCTCAACGGAGCTGATGCGTTCTCGAAAAAGAATCTCTTTCATTCCTCAGAATCTGGGATTGATTCCTGACCTGACGTTAAGAGATCACATCGAAATTACCCAGCTTGCCCTTCCTTTGATGGATCGGGTGGATCACGCAACTTTACAAAACTATCTGCAGTTGATGGGTTTGAAAGATAAATGGAACAAGCAGGTAGGAACTTTCTCAGGAGGCGAAAAGCAGCGAGTCGCCATTCTTCGGGCATTATGCAAAAAAAGCGATTTATTGATTGCGGACGAACCGACCGGAGCTCAAGACTTTGAGATGACCTGGAAGCTCATGGATCTTTTTGTGAAGTTGAATCTCTCTGGAACCACGATTCTTCTCGCAACGCATGATTTGGAAATGGTTCGTCGCCTTCGAAAACGGTGTGCGATCCTACGTGATGGAACCTTCAAGGTGGAGGAAAGGGTATGAGTCAATTCAATTTGCGGCTGATTAGCAAGCTTGCAGTTCTTCCACTGAAAAGATCCTGGGGATTGTTAGCCTTGATGGTGATTGCCTTTGCTCAGGTTTTACTGAGTCTTTGGTTTTGTGGAGCTCTTCAAAATGAGCTCAAAAATACCAGTAACTATGCCAATCAGGCTCATTTTGTGACGATTCAGATGAAGGACACGACCGCTTCATTGGATCCGATTCGTGAACTCTTTCAAGATTATCAGGTCAGTTTTGAAGAATTGAAAACCGATGAAGTTCTTCAAAAGATGGAAGCAGAAGAGCCAGAGATTGCTCAGACCGTGCGCTCGATTGGCAATGAAGGTCTGCAACTCATGCCAAGACTGGTTTCTGTTCGGGGCATTTTTCCAGAAACCGTCATCGATAAGATCAAGTTGATGACTGAAGTTTACCGTGTTGATTCCAGCCCGGTTCATCATTCCCGCTTAAAGAATTTTTTTGAACATCTTCAAGTTGAACTTCGGATCGTGGTCTTGATGATTGCCTTCATGATCCTGGTTCAGATGTTTGCATTCCAGCGGTTACAGCGACGGGACTTGAGCGAAGTGAATCGCAATCTGGCTGCATGGGGTGTCGATGGCCTGCAGGCTAAACTTCCGGCTTTTTTCTCACTCCTCTTTTTGAGTGGAATTTCATTTCTGATTTCGGCGATCGAGT
>CAZZLF010000030.1:0-10439 GCA_964654965.1 uncultured Bdellovibrio sp. | reverse complement strand
TTGATAACTGTAATGATCTAAAGGCCCAGCTACCGATGAAACTTTTCCTTTTTGCACGATCACTTCTTCATGCACTCTTGCATCGTTGAAACCGGCGCGTCTGCGATCAAATAAGCGAATCACCCATTCTTTTTGGGTTCCTGCAAAGCTCAGTCTTTTTCTCAAAAAATACAAACGGCGATGAATTCGATATGCAGAATTGACAGAATCAGCCGTCAGCTCCCCTTCACGCATCATCGCGATGATTTCATTTTTTAATTCTTCTGAGACTACCTCATCTGAATCCACAACAAAAACCCAGTCATGAGATGCTTTTGAAACAGCGTAGTCTTTTTGCTCGCCAAATCCTTTATCCATTTTTTTTTGGAAAATTTTTGCATCAAATCGATCAGCAATATCCAGCGTGGTATCTGTACTTCCTGAATCCAGGATCACGATTTCACTGCACCAAGTGAGAGAATCAAGAACTCTCTCCAACATGTATTCCGAATTATAGGTAAGGACGACGGCACTAATCATATTTGTATTCTACCATAATATAATCCGTGGTAATCGTGTAGCAATATGGATTTACTTCAAGACGGCATTCAAAGACTTGGTTATCAGTTTGTCCCCTTTCTCCTTGCTGTGGTGGGCCATGAATTTGGCCATGGCTTAATGGCGTACTGGTGGGGAGATCACACTGCAAAAGAGAATGATCGCCTGACCCTAAACCCTATTCCCCATCTCGATATGATTGGAACAGTCATTTTCCCGATCATTAATATGCTCAGCGGAATCAATTTGTTGATTGGTTGGGCAAAACCAGTCCCCATCAATCCAACACGCTTTCGCAACTATCGCATGGGACTATTCTGGGTTTCTCTTGCCGGCCCCCTGGCAAATTTTGTCATGGCATTTCTGTGTGCATTGGCACTTTGCTTGATGGCTCGCTTTGCTCCAGCCGACTTTGTATTTTTTAAAGAATTTAACACCATGTTTGAAGTGGGAATCTTTTTGAATTTTGGTTTGGGAATTTTCAATCTGATTCCATTACCGCCATTGGACGGAAGCAAGATCATCGAAAGCTTTCTGAGTTATCAACAAACCCGTGAATATGAAAAAATTGCTCAATACAGTTTCTACATTTTACTGGCATTGATGATTACCGGGGCTTTTCGTTTTCTGAGTCCTCCCATCATTTTCTTGAGTAACCTAACACTGAAACTGGCTTCGTGGATCGTGGGGGTTAATTAAGATGAAAAAAGTGGTTCTCTCTGCAGTACAACCCACAAACCAGATTCATCTTGGAAATTACCTGGGAGCGATCAAGAACTGGGTAGGATATCAAAATGATTATGACTGCCTATTTTTTGCTGTCGACCTTCACTCCATCACCGTCAAGCAAGACCCCAAAGAACTTCGCGAAAATACCTATAGAGCAATTGCCACTTACATTGCCTGCGGAATCAACCCAAAAAAAGCAACCTTGTTTGTGCAATCCCACGTTCCTCAACATGCAGAACTTTCTTGGATTCTGAACTGCCATTCCAGCATGGGTGAATTGTCCAGAATGACTCAATACAAGGACAAATCACAAAAGCATGGTACGCACATCCCCACTGGATTATTTACTTATCCGGTTCTGATGGCCGCAGACATTCTTCTCTACAACACTCACTTGGTTCCTGTGGGTGAAGATCAAAAACAACACCTCGAACTCACCCGCGATCTTGCTGAACGCATGAACCATCTTTATACCGAAAAAGGTCAAAAACCCCTGTTCGTAGTTCCAGAACCCATGATTCAAAAAACCGGTGCCCGAATCATGAGTCTTCAAGATGGGGCCTCAAAAATGTCAAAATCCGATCCGATCGCCGGCTCGTGCGTCTTTCTCACTGACAGCGACAAGGAAATTGAAAAGAAATTCAAACGCGCTGTGACCGACTCTGGAACTGAGGTCAGCGCAGAAGACCAACAGCCTGGCATCAAAAACTTGATTCAAATTCAAGCTTCGATCTTGGGAGAAGAATATTCGAGTGTTCTTCACCGCTACATTGGCAAGCAATACGGGTACCTCAAAATCGATACTGCAAATGTAGCAATCGAAGCCATTCGCCCGATTCGAGAAAAGACTGAAGAAATCCTCAAGGATCGCACGGAACTTGATCGAATTCTGAAAGCAGGACGTGAAGCAGCAATCGCTCGAGCATCCCGACAACTGAACGAAGTTTTTCAAAGAATGGGGTTCATTGCATTATAATTCTTTTTGCAATGCGCTAAACTGAGAATCTTGGTTTACAAACCCCCAACTTTCGTTTGAGAATAGGTGTCATGAGTATGACACCTGTGACAACGCGCTCTAATAGTTTCAAGATCCGCCTGGAACAATTTGAAGGTCCATTGGATCTCATGCTTTATTTGATCCAGAGCCAAGAGCTCGATGTTTCCACAGTTTCCATTTCCAAAATCACCAATCAATATCTTCATGCCATCAAATTGATGCAGGAACTTGATTTTGAAATCGCCTCAGAGTTTTTAGTCATGGCTGCAACTTTGATTCTTTGGAAGAGCCGCGCTCTCATGCCTAAAGAAAATGAAGATCAAAATGCCGATGAAAATGCATCACCGGTCATGACCCAAGAAGACCTCGTTCGCCAGTTGCTCGAACGTCAGCGCTATCTCGAGGCCGCAGCAAAACTAGCTCAATATCCACTACTCGATGATGAAGTTTTTGTTCGCCCAACCAAACGTCCTCCAGTTGAAAAAATCTGGAAAGAAATGAACGTTTCTCAACTAGCAACGACTTATCAAGATTTACTCATCCGTGAAAACAAACGCGCCCGAATCGTCATGAAAAAAGAAACCGTTTCTCTACAGGAAAAAATTCAGGAAATGGGAAGACGTTTAAAACTGAATATTCCGGAACAACTTGATCAATTCATCAGCGATAAATCGATGCGTGGTGAATGGGTTGTCGGATTTCTCGCTTCACTTGAACTATCTCGCCTGAAGCTGGCAAAAATTCATCAGAACCAAAATTTTGATCCAATTTTCCTCGAACTGATTCAGGAAATGATCAACTTTGATACCAAGCAAACAACAGGATTCGAATACGTGAGGAGTGAAGGATAATGGCTAAAAAAGATGACAACAACGAATTGGTGACATTCATTCCGGGATCCAGCGTGATTGATATCGCTGAAATTCGTCGAGCACAGTCTCAGAGCGAAGCAGATCTTTCGGATGATCTTGAAAACGAAGAATCTGAACTGAGCCTCGATGATCAGGCAAAACTCATCATGAATGAACTCGAAAACGACATCGAACTCAAGAGCGACGTGCTCAAGGATTTTGAAGAATCTCAAAGTGATGAAGACCTTGCCAAAATTGCCGAAAGCGTAGCCACTCAAACCGCTGAAGACATCGCTCGCTTTCAGGAACTTTCGAGTGAAGTTTCTGCCGAACTTCGCGCTGAAAACATCAATATGATCAAGGAAGACATCCTTTTGGAATCTTCCATTGCACAGGAAATGGCAGCAGAGTCTAAGCCTGAAAAGAAAAAGAAATCTAATAAAATCAAGGCAAGCTCTTCAGAAGAACCAACTCAATCCCAGGAATCTTTGGAAGATTCAGACATTGAATCAGAAGAAATGAGTGAACAGGACCTTGCACTCAAAGCTGCTCTTCCCCAAATTGGTGAGAATGGTGAATACGATTTGAGTGACCTTCAGTCTTGCATTAGCGCGCTACTCTTTTATTCAGAAAAGCCTTTAAGCCTGAAAAAGATGAAAGAAATGCTGGAAATGCCGGATGCCGAAGACGGACTTTTTCTCGATGCAATCTCTTCGTTGAAAGAATCTTTTTCTCAATCCATCCATGGATTCGAAATCGCTGATATTGCTGGTGGATATCAGTACCGTACCAAAATCAATCGTGCTCCACTTTTGCGTAAACTGGCAAAAGTTCAGATCCAACGTCTTTCTCGTGGAGCAATGGAAACACTGACCATTATCGCCTTTAAGCAACCTTGCACCAAAGACGATATCGACCAGATCCGTGGAGTTGATTCCTCTCACTTCATTCGCACACTTTTAGATCGTAACTTGATCGAAGTGACCGGAAGATCTGAGGCTGCTGGTCGCCCGATGATTTACGCAACCACTAACACCTTCCTCGAAGTTTTCGGAATGATGGATCTCACCGCTCTTCCTTCCTTGAGCGAGATTGAAGCAATGGTTCCTCAATTGGCTGCTCAAGAAGAAGGACAAGAAGATCCTCGAATTATTCAGATGCGCAAAATGGTCAGCCAAATGAAAACCGAGTCCAATCACTTGGATTACAGCGGAAAAGAAGATGAGATCATTTTGCAGGAAATTCGTGATCGCGTGAAATCCATTGACGTGACTACTCCGTACCTTGCTCGCCAGAAAGAATTGGCAGAACAAGGAATTCAGGGACTGGATGCAGAAGAAATTCTCAACCGTGAATTTGGATTTACCCGTGATGCCAATGCACCGGCGGAACTCACACAACAAACCGAGCTTTCCCTCAGTGGTGAAAAACCTCAACTCGAAGGCGAATTGACCTTGGTGAATGAATCAAGCCTAGTATCACAAGATCTGCTCGATTCTTTTCTCAATGAAGACGAAACTAAACCGCATGCTGAGTTGAGTTCTTCACATGAATTGTCGATTGAAGAATCAACTGAAATGAACCATGTTCGTGAAGCATTGAAAAACGTCGATCTCGACAAACTGATCGAAGAATAATCGAATCAAAATCATTTTTTTGATAGGCCGGTGAGGGTTACCTCACTGGCCTTTTCTTTTTTTTCTTGAGCTTGGGAATTTCACATCGTCCGCAGCAATTCAAAAACACTTGAAATCACTGGCTTTTTTCAAAAAATAAACCTTGCAAAATAAGCACCACTCCTATATGCTACGCGGCATTCTCATCACTCACGAATTTCCGTGATTTGATAAACCAGTACTGTCGTGACGGCAGAGCAAGGAATCCAATGTCTTTCGAAAACAATAATAACAATCAAGAACGTTTACAAAAAATCATCGCGCAAGCGGGAATTGCTTCACGCCGTGAAGCTGAAGAACTGATCTCTGAAGGTCAGGTTACTGTGAATGGAAAAACCGCAAAACTGGGAGATAAGGCAATCCTGGGACAAGACGCAATCAAAGTTCGCGGTAAACTCATTCACGCCGCTGAAAATAAAGTTTATTACCTTTTCTACAAACCCAAAAATGTGATTGCCATGATCAATGAAGACGATGAAGGTCGCCCGACCATCAAAGACTTCACTGGAGCGATCAAGGAACGCGTATTCACCGTAGGTCGAATGGACTTCACGGGTGAAGGAGCAATTCTTCTAACCAACGATGGTGAAATGGCCCAAAAAATCACGAAGTCAAACGATCTTCTTCGCCGCTATCATGTAAAAGTGGATCGTCACCCGACTCAAGATGATTTGGCCCGTATCGCACGTGGTGGGCGCATTGAAAAAGTAACCATGAATCCACACCACGTTCGTGTGGTACAGGAATATGCCAAAAACGCTCTCATCGAAGTTTCCTTTCAAGGTTCAGGCGCAACTGAAGTTCGAAAATTCTTTGAAAATAAGGGCTTTATGCCTGAAAAAGTGGTTCGCGTGGGAATCGGCCACTTGAAAGCTGACAAGATGAAACCAGGCGAAATTCGCAAAGTGGATGCCACCTCCATGGAAGCAATGTTCACTCAGCCTGAATTGGCTGAAAAATTAATTACGAATCTCGTAAAAGACAAAACCAAACGTGTATCTGAATCTTCATCTTCTGGGGACAAAGAAAAACGTGCATCTCGTCGTCCACCTCGTGGACGCCCAAAACCTGCTGAAAGAGCTGCTCGCGCATCATCTCAAAACAGTTCTGAAGAAGGCTTTAAACCACGCTTCAAGAAGTTTGATGGCGAACGTAAGTCATTCGGTGAGCGCAAGTCCTTTGGTGACCGTAAACCTTCATTCGGTCGCGGAGCACCTCGTGGCGATCGCGCAGATGAGGGTTTCAAACCACGCTTCAAGAAATTTGATGGCGAACGCAAGTCATTCGGTGAGCGTAAGTCCTTCGGTGACCGTAAGCCTTCATTTGGTCGCGGAGCGCCTCGTGGTGATCGCGCAGAACGCGGTGAGCGTTCCTTTGGAGATCGTAAACCATTTGGTGAGCGTAAGTCCTTCGGTGACCGTAAGCCTTCATTTGGTCGCGGAGCGCCTCGTGGTGATCGCGCAGAACGCGGTGAGCGTTCCTTTGGAGATCGTAAACCATTTGGTGAACGCAAGTCTTTTGGTGACCGTAAACCTTCATTTGGTCGCGGAGCGCCTCGTGGTGATCGCAAAACATCAGGCGGATTCAAACCTCGCTTCAAGTAAGCTTTAAAGTAAAATCATAACTCGATCAGGCAGTGGTGGATTCCATCACTGCCTTTTTATTGTGCAATTTTGGCCTGTTCATTGCTAAATTTAATCGGAAGGATCACTCTCATGAGCATTCCCGTTAAAATCATTGAACAAGAAGCTGAGTTCTTCGCCAGCGGACGTCCCAGCCTGATTCAGATTCATGGCAAAACCAACCATCATCAAGAAACACTCAACATTGTGGATGACAAATTAAGCGGAGAGGTTTCAGTTGATCTGAATACCTTTCATACAGGGATGAAGTTTCGGGACCGCCACCTCTATTCAAAAGTTTTCAACATTGAAAAATTCCCCGTAGCGACTCTAATTCTTCAAGCTTTATCCATGGCAGAATCTGACTTCACAGGAACGCTTCAATTTCATGGAATTAAAAAAGAAATAAAGGGAAAACAAAAATTTTCAAAAACGAATATTGACTGGAACTACCAGATCGAATTCAAAGTCGACATGAGTGATTTTGGAATCGCGCCACCAGACTTTTTAGGCATGAAAATGAATCCTGAAGTAAGAGTTGAAGTGAATGGAAAAATTCACTAAAGACTAAATAGAATTTAAAAACAAAAAAGCCCGGATGATTGTTTCACCCGAGCTTTTATTGCAGCTTACTTTTAAGGGTAAGCCTTGATCTTTTTAATGAAGATTATCCACGATATCCGCCGCCGCCAGAGCGACCGCCGCCGTAACCACCGCGTCCGCCGCCATCACGGTTTCCGCCGTAACCACCGCGTCCACCTGGACGTCCACCTGGACGACCGCCGCCGCCACCTTCACGAGGCTGCATTTCGCGAGCTTCGTTCACAGTGATGGTACGACCTTCGTACTCAGCGCCATTCAATTTTTCGATTGCTGCCAATGCTTCAGCATCAGTAGCCATTTCTACGAATCCGAAACCTTTAGAACGACCGGACATACGGTCAGTGATCACCTTTGCAGATTCGACAGTACCGTACTGTGCGAAAGTCTCTTGAAGGACTTGATCGGTTGCTGAAAATGGAAGATTTCCTACGAAAATTCTTTTACCCATTGTTTTACTCCTTTATAGATACGGCCTTAGCCGTACTTGGTTTATGTTAACCAGAACTCAATGATCATCTTCGGAGTAACGGGAACAAGTCTATCGAACTGGGACACGGACACTCTCGGATCAGAACTGAATACTGAACTCACTCTTAGCGTCTCATAGAACCATGCGTTGCGCAATCATTGTTTTTGAGGATTAAGGGTTAATTTAAGCTCTATTGCCAATTCCCTAGCCTCATTCGTTCGTGCTGCAGCTAGCTCTAATTTAACGGCCGAAATCGCCCTTCCAAGCAACAAGTTAGCCCCAGGACGCCCCCGGTATGTCGCTAGGGATCGAGCTGCCGCCAGACGCTCTTTTGCATAGTGACTAGAGTCGACCACCATCTCGAATAGAATATTCATCATTGCTGACTCAAAATCACAAGAAACGCCATTCACCGATCCAAAAAAGAACGGTAGAGATTCTGTCCGAGCAATCGTACCTAACACCGCTTCACGAAGTCGAGGCAAACCCTTGGCTTCATCGGATTCAAATGAATCGATAATCTTTAATGTCATTTCGGAAAACTTATTCTTCCATGAATCTGCCGATTCGATCGAGAGACTCAAACCATAGGGGCTCTTTAATAAGTTTGCCGGCATTTTTAAAGAAAGCTCTTCAATTTTTTTCTTCAAATTCTCGGGCAAAGTTTTCATGCTCATCACCGATTGAACACCAAGATAAGCGCGCTCACGCATTGCTAGTTCCGAATACCCATCCGGCAATACATTTTCCTGAAACACATACAAAGACTTCACATTATTTCGAACTGCTTTTGAAATAGAAGCCTTTCCAGTTAGAAAATAAAAGCCCATCGCGACTTTTAATCCACGAAGATAGTTTTGATATACCCGAATAGCATCAGCATCCGTTTTCACACCGATGATAACGTCAGAAGACAAAAGATCAGTTGAAACTTGATCAAGAGCTTGTGAAAGACTTACATCGCCATTAATTGAATCAAGAGTAACTCGATTCAGCGCAGTACTCACCGAAAGTGTCGGGTCGTTTTCAATGTCGTATCTCATGCACAATGGGTCAACAGAGCCACTTTCTTCAGTATCTGCTTCAGCGTCATTACAGACTGGAACCAAAGCATCCGAGGAAGAGACATCTGTCATTCCATTATAAAGCGCACTCAAAACCTGGCGATCATACTCGAGGAGGGGGCCATCCCCATGGATCGAAGAGTGATCATCAAAAGCTGCTCTTTCCACTTCATAATCATTGTAATCCATGATTGAAGTTGAAAATTTACTCAACGGGTTTTTTCGATCAAATGACAATGAACCTTTAAAATTATGGGCAAGACCAAGGGCGTGTCCTACTTCATGAAACAAGGTCTGCTTCATGAGTTGGATTGAAAACTTTTCCGCCTCACCTTTACTCATCCTTCCAGAGTGAAGAGCATCTCCGATTGATGTTAGATCGCGAACACAAGATGCTTTCACCATTTTTTTCTGGTTAAAGGATCTCGCATTTTCAGATTGAAGACTGATCGAATGATTGGAATCAGAATATTTTCCGTTCTTCCAGTAATCCATGCCGATTTGAAACCAGGCTACTGGCATATAAATCAAACTGTGGCTTTGTTTTCCTGTAAAAGGGTCAGATGCCTGGGTCTCATAAGCAGCTCCTGCAATCAGTCTACTGTCCCAGTTGATAATATTATATCGAGGATCGCCCAACTTCATGCCTTCTGGCATTCTGCCCTTGAAAAGGACAACATCTCTTTCAATACCTGAAAATTTACGAAAATAGCGGTTCCATCCCTCAACTGCATCACGAACTATTGGAAGATGCTCATCTTTAATATTAGGAGTCACATACCAGTCGATGGTTACAGGCTTACCCGTAAAAGAATCTTGAAGGTCGTAATGTTGAGCATAAGCAAGTTTCTCTTCGCCATTGAAAATGCTTTCACCATTCAAGAATCGATAACGGAAAGCCGGACCTTCGCTGGCTCCGATCGCATCTTGAGGATCCATTTTGAATTTTTCAAATTTAGAACTGATCGACAACGCATCTTGAGGAAAAATTGATTCCATCACTTCAAGAATATCTCCGTTAGGTAAGATCACACTTGTTTCTTGAAGAAGATAATTTCCATCTGAAACATATTCCAATGATCTTGCCCAATGATCTTTTGCCTGATTCGATTTGAAATCGAGCATAGCAACGATAAAGTGAGATGCGTTACCTTCGCTCACTGTAATAGAATGATTGTTTTCAGAAATAATCTCAAAACGTGAAATCAACTGCTCAGGGTGATTGACATCACTGGGATACAATCTCCGCTGATCCGCAATGAGTTGAAGCTCGCTTCCGTTTTTACGAAAATATGCAGGTACGTGTCCCATCGCTAATGACTGGTTGTATAGGTCATATCCTGCATCATAGACCGATGAATATTGAAGGTCGGCTCCGTAAAAGAATTCATGATTAAAAATTTCAGATTTTTTCAAAGTGATATATGCGCGGACTTCTTTTGAATTGGGCACTTCGGGCGCAATGGACTGACGCGTTTGGATTGACTCAATCTTAAGCTGCTCGACCAGACTTTCCATTTTTGAATGTGGTGAAGCGTGAGGTGAACAAGAAGAGAGAAAAAATAATGAAAGGATCAGTTGGAAAAAACAGCCTTGAAAACGCATATAACAACCTCCGTGCAATACAAAAAATCGAGCTGAAACATCTCAAGAAAATAAGTAAAAAGATAGGTTGATTAGTACCAATCATGGCAATTGCGCTACGCAGTGCAAAGATTAAAATCAAATCTAAAACAGCGTCTTCATCGTTTATCATTGACAATGCAATGCTTCGCTGATTAAGATCACAAAACAATTAAAGTTTATCGCGGGGTGGAGCAGCCTGGTAGCTCGTTGGGCTCATAACCCAAAGGTCGTCAGTTCAAATCTGGCCCCCGCAACCAATCGAAAA
>CAZZLF010000029.1:0-10521 GCA_964654965.1 uncultured Bdellovibrio sp. | reverse complement strand
TGAGGGCCGTATTGGGAACCTTTCCCATGCTGAAGTTCATACTCGCATGGAAAAGGTTCTTCAAACTTTCTCTTTTAAATCGATTTCAGTGGCGCTGGCGAAGTTGTCTCAAGGGGCATGATTTCAATTTGACCCTTTTTCGTTTTTTCAATCGCGAGCATCATTGCCCAAGCGCTGGACATGACCGTTGAGTAAGGGATTTTGCGTTCCAAAGCTGCACGACGGATTTCAAAGCCATCTTTGACGCCGGTATCATCGCTGACAGTGTTGATCAAAAGGGCGTATTCTCCGTTCTTGATCGCCTGAACGCAATGAGAACCACCTTCAGAAACTTTATTGACCATTTCACAGGGTAATCCGTTTTCATTCATAAACTTCGCGGTGCCGCGAGTTCCGATAATTTGAAATCCAAGATGAATGAATTGCTCGGCAATACTGAGTGCTTCAGCTTTGTCATCATTGCGAACAGTGATGAAGACCTTGCCCTGAGACGGAAGATTTACCCCTGCTCCTTGTAATGCTTTTTGATAGGCAACGGCAAAGCTCTTCGAGCGACCCATGACTTCACCGGTTGATTTCATTTCTGGACCGAGTACCGGATCCACACCCGGGAATTTATGGAATGGGAATACCGGAGCTTTCACATTGTATGTCGTAAGATTACGGTCAAAGTCTTGAGTGTATCCCAAATCTTTTAATTTCTTGCCGACCATGAGTGCTGTGGCAATTTTAATGACTGGAATTCCAATTGCTTTGCTCACAAACGGAGCAGTTCGAGATGCGCGTGGATTCACTTCAATCAAATAGATGTCATCGCCAAGTACGGCAAATTGAGCATTCATGAGTCCGCATACGTTGAGTTTTCGAGCAAGAATTCGGGTGTAGGTTCGAATGCGGTCAACAATGTTTCTTGGTAAAGAGTGCGGTGGTAGGCAAGATGCGCTATCGCCAGAGTGAATTCCGGCCTCTTCAATGTGTTCCATCACTCCGGCAATCAAGGTGGTTTCACCATCGGATAACGCGTCGACATCCACTTCTGTCGCCCGATCTAAAAAGCGGTCAATGAGAACGGGGTGCTGTTCTGAAACTAGAATTGCTTCATCCACATATTCCATGAATGACTCCATGGTGCGGATGATGCGCATTCCTCGTCCGCCCAAAACGTAAGATGGACGAAGGAGGAGCGGGAATCCTAATTTTTTTGCACACTCGATCGCTTCTGCTTTGGTGTGGGCGATGGTTGATTCTGGTTGCTTGAGACGGTAAGGAAGAATGTCTTTCACCAATTGATCAAAACGGTTCCGGTCTTCAGCAAGGTCGATGCTTTCAGGTGAAGTGCCGAGTACACGGATATCACCTGCTTCCAGAAGCTTGGCGATTTTGAGCGGAGTTTGTCCGCCCAGCTGGACAATCACACCCATCGGTTTTTCAATGCGAGCGATGTTGAACATTCTTTCAGTGGAAAGAGGTTCAAAATAAAGTCGGTCAGAAATGTCGAAGTCCGTGCTGACGGTTTCAGGATTGCAATTCAGCATGATCGTTTCGTATCCCATGTCTTTCAAGGCCATGGCAGCGTGAACGCAAGAGTAATCAAATTCAATTCCTTGTCCGATTCGGTTTGGGCCGCTTCCTAGAATCATTACTTTCTTAGGGTTGGAACTAGGTTTGGATTCGTTCCGCGTGCCGCGATAACTGGAGTACCAGAACGGAGTTTTGGCTTCGAATTCTCCTGCACAGGTATCCACTGCGTGAAAAGTTGGATAAATCTGATGAGATTCGCGAACCATGCGCACATCGCGAGTTTTGATGTCTTTTAATTTTCCGATCGCAATATCACTAAAACCAAAAGTCTTCACCCTTTTGAAGAACTCGGCATTGAATGGCCATGAAGTTTCGATGATTTCTTTTTCAACAGAAATGATTTCCTCAAGTTGCTTGAGGAACCAATGATCAATCATGCTCTTTTCATGGATTTGTTCGACCGTAGCGCCTTTTCTGAAAGCATCCGCAATGGCCCAGATTCGCTCATAATGAGGGCGTTCAATGCGTTCCCAGTAAATGCGTTTTTCTGGAAGAGGCTTGAGCCAATTTCCATTGAACTCGATTCCCGCGATCGCTTTCATAAAGGATTCCTGGAAATTTCTTCCAAGCGCCATGACTTCGCCCACGGATTTCATCTGAGTTCCCAACTCTGGAACGGTTTCTTTAAATTTTACAAAATCAAAACGAGGAATTTTGGTGACGACGTAATCAATGCTCGGTTCGAATGATGCAGGGGTGGTTTTAGTGATGTCATTTTTAAGTTCATCCAGGGTGTATCCCACGGCTAATTTTGCAGCGATGCGAGCGATGGGAAATCCGGTTGCTTTGGAAGCAAGTGCGCTTGAACGAGACACGCGTGGATTCATTTCAATGACGATCACTCGGCCGTTCTTGGGGTTGACGGCAAACTGAATGTTGCTTCCTCCGGTTTCAACTCCAATTGCCCGAATGATTTTAATCGATTGGTTACGAAGGTTTTGGTATTCCTTATCGGTCAAGGTTTGAGCGGGTGCGATCGTGATGCTGTCACCGGTATGTACGCCCATCGGATCGAGATTTTCGATTGAACACACGATCACGACATTGTCTTTTTTGTCACGAACGACTTCGAGTTCGAATTCCTTCCATCCCAAAAGGCTTTCTTCGATTAAGCAACTGCTGGTAGGGGAGAGAAAAAGTGCGCGACCTAATTTTTCGACGAATTCTTCTTGGGTATAAACCACTCCACCACCTTCACCGCCTAAAGTGAAAGAAGGTCTGAGAATCAAGGGAAGACCGAACTCTTTCAAAATTGCCAGTCCTTCGTCAACGGTGGTTGCTACTTTAGATTTTGCGCTTTCCACTCCGATTGAGTTCATGATGGATTTGAAAGTGTCGCGATCTTCAGCGCGGTGGATGACTTCAGGTTTTGCACCCAGAATTTCAACACCGTATTTGGCAAGAATTCCTGCTTGGTGAAGATTCAGAGTGAGATTCAATGCTGTTTGTCCGCCCATCGTTGGTACAATCGCATCTGGTTTTTCTGTCTTGATGATTTCTTCCAGTACTGGAACGGTAAGGGGTTCGACATAAACTTTGTCCGAAAGTTCAGGATCAGTCATGATCGTTGCTGGATTCGAGTTCACCAAAATCACTTGGTAGCCTTCTTCTTTCAAAGCGCGAATTGCTTGCGTGCCTGAGTAGTCAAATTCACATGCTTGACCGATTTGAATGGGACCGCTTCCGATGAGAAGAATTTTTTTGATGTCAGTGCGTTTTGGCATAGTTAAAATCTCCGGCCAGTTGAAACAGTTGGGCAATGATCAAATTGCACCTGTATTAGTTCAAAAAATGACTAACACTTCAAGAGATTTTCTAACTCAAAATCAAAAATCCTGGGTAATTTTTTATGGTGGAATTGAGTGATTTTAAGCAGCGCGTTAATTTGAAATGTTTTTTCTGGGATTCGTCCTTTTTTTGAAGCAGAATTTTTCTTATGAATGCTCAACTGAACAACGCTGATATTGCTTTTTTACTCATTTCTTCGGGGCTGGTTCTTCTGATGACTCCAGGGGTTTCCTTTTTTTATGGGGGTATGGTTAAGAAAAAAAATCTGGTTTCCACCATGGCTCAGAGTTTTGTCTGTTTGGCGGTGATTTCTCTGGTTTGGTTTGCCTTTGGATTCAGTTTGTCTTTTGGAAATTCGTTTGGAGGATTCATTGGGAATCCTTTTACTTACGCATTTTTCAAAGATGTCGGACTGGAGCCCAACGCTCTTTTCGCCGGTACGATTCCGTTCATGTTGTATGCCCTTTTTCAGATGAAGTTTGCGATCATTACTCCTGCGCTCGTCACGGGAGCGTTTGCGGAAAGAATTCATTTCAGAGCCTATCTCGCGTTTGTGGTCCTTTTTTCAATTTTCATCTATGCACCTGTCGCGCATTGGACCTGGCATCCGGAGGGTTTTCTAAGAAAGTGGGGTGTTCTTGATTTTGCCGGAGGTACGGTCGTTCACATCACAGCTGGAATGGCGTCCTTGGCTGCTGCCATTTTATTTCGAAAAAGGCATGAGCAGGAAATGCGATACTCAAGCGTTCCCTTCATTTTGCTAGGAGGGGCTTTGCTTTGGTTTGGCTGGTTTGGATTTAACGGAGGTTCTGCTTTGGCGGCAAATCCAACCGCGGTGAAGGCGATCATGAATACCCATTTGGCATCTTCTGCTGCGATGATGGTTTGGATGGCCATGGATTATCTAAAAAATAGAAAAGTTTCAGCTGTCGGTGCTTGTATCGGCGCCATTGTTGGATTGGTAGCGATTACGCCGGCGGGTTCATTGGTTTCGTTATGGTCCAGTGTGGTGATCGGATCGATTGGAGCGATGGTTAGTTTTTTTGCTGTGTCTTTTCGATCTAAAACCGGCTTAGATGACACCCTCGATGTATTTCCCTGCCATGGAATGGGTGGAATCACAGGAATGATCTTAACCGCTATTTTTGCGGAAGAGGGCGGTCTTCTATATGGAGGCGGATTTCATCTTTTGGGGATTCACCTCCTTGGGTTGTTAATCGTGGTTGGGTACAGTTTTGGAGTGAGTTATCTGATTTACCGTTTCATCAAGGCCGTTCTTCCTCTCGAAGTTACGATCGATGAAGAAAAGGTTGGACTGGATTATACCCAGCATGGAGAAGTTGCTGAATTTTGGGATGGGGTAGACCGGCGTGCGCCGGGGGCAACGGGAAATCCTCATTTTTAAAGAGGCGTTGAGTCCTGGTATCAATGGACTTCCTTCAGGGCGAAAAATAAAAAACATAATCATTACATGCATTTAAATTTTAGTTTCGGTAATTCAACGAAATCAGTTAAGAAAATCGTAATTTTTTTAGTTGTCTAAAATAGTCAACCTTTATAATCTAATATGTAGATGAAAAAGAATCGCAATCCCGTCATTGTGCCCTTACTGACTTATGTGATCCTGATGGGGATCAGCTTTGCGCTGATCAAATCAGCTCCGAGGTCACCTTCTCGAAAAATTGCCCAGGTTGAAGTGAAACCAATTGAGGAGCCTTCTTTTTTTAATCGCTTCGTTAGTTCCCTGAAAGATACGGTGTTCGGTCTTCCAGCCGACGGTGTAATTGAAGTGAATAAGGTGCTGGTCGATTCCAATGGCATCCCCTTTGGAAAAATATCTCAAAATGTAAACGTAAACAGCCCGACCATGGTTGATTCCGACGGAAGTTTTTCACAAAAGAATGAGCCAGGATTGCGGTCGAGTGGTCAAATTCAGGAATTTCCAACTAAAAATGAACGGGATGCTGAGGGTGTAATTGTCGTGATGACAGAGCCTTCAGAATTGAAAACACGCTCGGTTTCCATTCAGCAACGCCGTTCTCTTCCATCAGTGAATCAGTCCATCGATGACCAGAGAAACGCCATTCTAACTCAGCAAAGTAGAATTAAAAATAAATTGATCGGCAAAATGAACGTCAGTTTGGATCGAAACTCCATTCGTAGAAAAAAAGGCGTAGTGAGAATTCGTGAATTCAAAAAGGCGATCAATGCAATTGCGTTCCTCGATGTATCTCTTTCAAAGGCGCGTGAGATTTTTAAAAATGATCCAGATGTGAAAAGCATTCATCCTAACGTTAAGGTCAAGGCTGATCTCTATGCCTCTGTGCCTCAGACTCAAGTGAATCAGGTATGGTCGATCGCTTCCGCCAACGGAAGCATGCTCGATGGAACTGGAATGAGAATCGGAGTTCTTGATACAGGTACGGATTATACGCATCCTGACCTGGGTGGATGTTTAGGTCCAAATTGTAAGGTTATTGGAGGTTATGATTTCGTCAACAACGACTCAAACCCTATGGATGACCACGGACACGGAACTCACGTTGCCGCTACCGTTGCAGGAAGTGGAACTCACACCAAGAACGATGGAACGGTTGTTCCTCTTCTTGGTACAGCGCCTGGTGCAAAACTTTATGCGTTTAAAATTTTAGATAGATATGGGAGTGGAAGTTCTTCAGCTATCATCGCTGCGATCGAAGCCTGTGCCGATCCAAACAATGATGGCAACTATGCAGACCATTTAGATGTTTGCTCGATGAGTTTGGGTGGCCCAGGAAATCCAGATGATCCGATGTCAGTTGCCGTCGATGCGTCCACTGCAAACGGAGTGTTGTTTGTGATTGCTGCCGGAAACTCCGGTCCTACTGCTGGAACTGTTCAAAGTCCCGGTGCGGCTCGTTCGGCAATTACCGTTGCGGCTTCTTGTAAAACAGCAGATATCGGTTCCGACAGTTATTGCAGTACTCCGATTGCGAGATTCTCTTCTGTGGGGCCAGTGACGTGGACTCAATCTAATGGAACAGTTCAGACCATTCAAAAACCGGATATTGCAGCTCCAGGACATAAAATCTGTGCTGCTCAATTTGGTACATACCAATCCACGAGCAGTTGCGGTCCGGGTAGAATTGCCATTTCAGGAACCTCCATGGCGACTCCACACATGGCAGGGATTGCCGCAATCATCAGACAAGCTCATCCCGAGTTCACGCCAGAACAAGTCAAGCAAATCATCAAACAAAGTGCCCGGAATCTGGGAGTGTCGGCTGCTTACCAGGGAGCTGGTGAAGTATCTGCATATGATGCGCTTCTTTTGAGTGGTTTACCCAACAGTATTTTGTCTCTTACTGGTGTTCCGTTGATTGTGAGTGATCCGGTAACCCAAAATCAGCAAACGTTTATCAAAACTTTGAATATTCGAAATATCTCGAATTCTGTACAGACAATCACTCCATCTTTTACCAGCGATCAAGCTGGAATCAGTGCATTTTTTGATACTCCTTCATTACAGTTGAATCCTGGTGCCAGTGCTCCTTTATCGATTTCATTCAATTTGGATCACACCAAGCTGAATACACCTTCCACTTTGAATGGAACATTGAAACTTGCGGTGGGTGGTACTGAAATCAAATTGGGAACCATCTTTCAGTTGAGTTCTCGTCTTAACAGTAGTCTTGCAAAAGTTGATCTAGGGCTAAATAGTGCCTCACTTTCAAGTTTTAGCGCCAATCAATCTCTAACGATCAACAATACGATATCCGATGCACCTGCAAGTTACTCGGTCAGTTTGGTTTGTTGTGGAATCAATTCACCTTCTGGCAACAACGCAATTAGCGCCACGCCTTCTTCTTCTACGCTCAATATTCCAGCTGGAGGAAGTTCGGTATTGAATCTTTCGTTTCTGATGCAAAATGCTCAATTAACCAATGGAAGGTATAATGGATATCTGAGATTGGTTTCATCTTTAGAAACTCTTGAAATTCCGATTACATTTTATAAGGGATATGGATTTAAAGTTCAATACGGCCAGTCTGAAAGTTCAATCAAGATTCAAATAATTCGAAGATCAAACAATATTTCAAAATCTTCTTACTTCGAAAAATCAGGTGAAGCTATTTTCTTAGTTCCAGATTACGATAGTTATGATTTTATTTCGGTTTATTTTGGTGAAAACAATAAACTTTTGACCACTGTAATTAAAGAAGACATCAAGCCGAATTCAGGTTTTGTCGATGTCAATCTTTCTAAATCTGAAGCAACTATTGAATCTCAAATGAAACCAATAAATGAGAATGGCGGAATTTTAAGCAGTGCTTTCTATGTTCTAACGATTGGAAACACTGACGATCAACCCAATTTTATTGGCTCAGGAATTTTAGGTGCTACTTATAGCTCCGATGGTGTGTACCGAATCTTAACCAATACTTTTTCATCTTTGCATCAGATTCAGATTGCTTTAGCAAAATATGGATCTTCGCCAAGTTATTCTTTTGATTATTATTATAAAGGTATACAACAGCCATCACTCCGGACGAATGTGCCAAGTGATTTGACCCTGAGAAAAGTTTCTCTGGTTCAAAATACCGAAATCGGTAAGAATCCTTCGTTGAGCTATTTCCAATGTGCAATGGGTTTTGGTGGTTCGTTTTGTATGTCTTGGGGTTCAGGGCAGTCTGCTTCCGCAAATAATCCGATTAATCTTTACAGTTACTCAACCGGACTAAGTCAATACCGAGATCTCTCCTACTATTTTACCTCTCGTAAATTCATGATGAGTCACCAAGGTGGCGGGTATAGCACCGATTCTGATTATTATATCTTTGATCAGGATAAGTCTTTGGTCTTTAGAAGCCTTTCATTGCAATATCCTCTTTATCCTTCGATTGCACCCTATCTTGATGTTGCGAAGGAGCCCGTACCTGAAAATCGTGCAATTATCATTGGCGGTGGACCATTTTTTGATGCAAGCAAGCTTAGGTATCAATTCGGATCCATGGTTTTAAATGCTGGAGATCCTACAGGGCCTTTCCATCATCTTGGTGGTTCTTCGGTAACCAGAATTAGTTCGGCTCCGACTTATTCTTTATATAAAGGGAGTAGTTTGGTGAGTTCAGGTTCCACGACATACAACTCTGCTTTTTCTTTGCCAATTTCTTATACTGAATCTGGCAATTATCGGTTGGAACTAAATCAAACAGCTGAAATCGTCGGTGTGCCTGTACAAGCAAAATCCACTTATGAATTTTCAAGAAAAAACTGGCAAGATCAATATGCTTCACCGATCGATTCTGATCCGCCATCCATTAAAAATATTCGTTTAATTGGAAATGGGGTCTCTCAATCCGTAGTGGACAGCAGTATCCAAAATAAACTTCAATTCATCATTGATCCAGTAAGAGCACTCAAGGGTGACGGAACTCTTTTGGGGGATATGATTGGAAATATTCAAATTTCAATGGGGACCAACGGTTCCGATTTTACTCCTCTCACGCTCACTTCGCTTGGAGATTTAAAATATGAATCTGCTGAACTACCTAGTATGAGTGGAAATCTTTATCACTTTAAACTCGAAGTTACAGATAAATCCGGTAATAAATTAACTCATACGTTTCAAATGCCTTCGGGTTCCGCATTGCCAAGTTCTTTGGCAGTAGCTTCCGATTCTGAAATTCCAAGAATAACAGGTTCCAACAGCCAACCTTTGGTTTTAACTTCTACTGAGACCATGGGGTGTGGTTCAACGACAGGAACGATTGATTTAACTGTTTCTGGTGGTGTGCCACCTTATACCTATGCATGGACAGGACCGAATAATTATTACAACAATATTGAAGACCTATCAAATTTGGCGGGTGGTACGTATAACGTGACCGTCAGTGATTCGCTGGGGCAGTATCAATCAAAGTCCTCGAATGTTCCTGTTTATACGCCATCCACAATTATTGGTACCATCGGTAATAACTACTCTTCAATTTCGGTAAACGTATCGGGTTCAGCTCCGTTCACTTATTCTTGGTCAGGTCCCAATGGATTTACCAGTACTCAAAAAGATTTGAGCGGATTAAGTACGGCTGGCCAATATGCACTGACTGTTACGAATGCTAATGGTTGTAAGGCTCTGAAATCCTTTAATTTGAATTCACCAATACAACTCAGTTCAACAGTGCTGAAAAGTTGCACGAGCATAAATGGCAGTTCGATTGATTTGACAGTTACAGGTGGACAAACACCATATTCGTATTCTTGGACTGGGCCGAACTCTTTCTCATCTACTGTTCAAGATCCTTCGAATTTAGCGCCGGGAAATTATACCGTAACCGTTACCGATGGTGCTTATCAGACGAAAACTTTAACAGTTCCGATTGAAACATTCATTCCTTTCAATCCTACTTACACGGTGACCCATTCGACTGCTCCTTCGTATAATAACGGTTCGATCACTGCTTCGGTTACGGGTGGTATTGCTCCATATACTTTCGTCTGGACGCCTGGAACTACCGTTGGACCTACTTCTTCCACTTCAAATTCCAGGTCAGGCCTCAGTGGAAGCGATTCTGCTAGTTATTCACTCACCATTCGAGATTCTCAGGGCTGCACCAAAAATTTCACTGGAATCAAGGTTTTCAAAAAATTGGAAGCTACTTATTGGAGTGGGCCTAATTGCAATGAATCGAGCAAGAGAAATGCGATCGTGGTTCAAACAACGGGTGGACACGGACCTCTTACTTATTCCTGGAAGAAAAATAGAGTGAGCTTCAGTAATAATAGCAATAGTCTGGTCGCACTACCCGGTGCTGCTAGTTATGATATCCTGGTCACCGACAGTGTTGGTCAAACCGCTAGTTTGGCGGCGAGTTTGCCTGGAGTCGTTCTTCCTTTGCATGAAGTAACTGCTAAAATTAAAAATTCCAGATTCCTCAGCTGGTCGGGAGCCATTACTGTGAATGTTGCGAAAGGAATCGGACCTTATACATACACGTTTAAACCAGGTAAAACCTACAGCAACATCCCAGAAAGCACTTATACTGTGAGTAAGCTCAGCGCTAGAAAATACGATGTTACAGTTAAAACTTCGCAAGGTTGCTCGGTAACAAAACAGTACCGAGTGACTTGGGGTAAATGATTGCATTGATACTATTTTTTAAGTCAGTTTTT